>CASFCU010000035.1 GCA_949293285.1 uncultured bacterium | reverse complement strand
TCTATCTAATCCACCAACAATATTAAGCATAGTAGTCTTACCACTACCAGATGGTCCCAAAATAGCAACAAATTCATTTTTTCTAAATTTAAGACTAATATCTTTTAATGCTTGTTGAGTAAAATTACCAGTAGTATAACTCTTACTTATGTTTCTTAACTCTAACATATTCTTCTCTATAACCTCCTTTATGATTATAAAAATACTCACTTTATTATAAAACATTTTGAAACTGATGTAAACAATCAAGAAAATGAATGAAGAAAAAAGAGAATGAAAACTCACTCTCTTGATGATTATCCGTTATATAGTATTTTCTATGCTTATCAACTGATCACTCAGTAATTTCTAGTTTCTTACCCCTAACAGAAACATAATAGCTCTCTCTTTTTACAGAATCACTCACTCCGATATAATCATTATCAGAGACAACAGTATCAATTTCTATAGCAGAAGAAAACTCATAAATAATATCTCCATTTACATCCATGACAGCCCAATTTTTAGTCTTATCACTAGCATTATAAAGTCTTACAATTAAATAACCATTCTCAGAAATTACTTTCTGATCCTCATAAAATCCTAATTCAAAGGTTCCATTATAAGTATTTCCCATTGAAGTATACGCTTTGGGTTCAAACATATACTCCTTCGTTTCTTTACTCAACACAGTAAAATATCCCGTATCAAAAAACACTAATGCATAACCATTTATAAACAAAGGCAGATTACTGATACCTTCATCTTTCAAATCAATAACTTTGTTTCCTTTAATATCATAGAAAGAATCATTGATAAACACTAGCCCATCAGAATATTGACCTATCCCAGCATGTCTACTATTCCCTACAATTAAAGTTTTATTACCTAATCTATCGATTGCATAAACTTCTTCTTTATTTGTATCTTGATAAATAATGTAACCATCTCTATATTCCGTTTTTAAAACATCAAATCGATCACCTAAATCAAAAGAGCCACCATTCCTAGCATCATAAACTACATAATTATGACTATCATTATAATATAGTAAATACATCTCTTCACCTAAATAAAAAATATCATAAACATCTTCATTTAAAGCAAATACATATTTATTATTCTCCAAATCATAAATTCCTTTTTTAACGGTAGTCCCTTTATAATCTTCCTCTTTCGTAGTAACTACTAACAAAGCATCATCATAATAGGCAATTTCCGTATAATTATCTGTAAATTCTACTTTTTCTCCCTTATCATTATACAAGACATTACCAATCATAGCATAACCATCTTTAAATTCACTATCCTGGAAATCATAGTAACCATCATTATTTTTACCACTAAACTTATTAATAACTCTACCTTTATCATTTATCAAATAAATATAAGAACTATCTTTTAGCCAAGCATATCCTTGAGAAAAAACATAAGTATTCCCATAATAATCTAACTTTTCAACAACAGGTTCATCATCTTGATCATCACTATCATCATCATCTTTATCCACTACATTATGATTATTGTTATTATTTTTATCACTAGTAGTCTCTTTATCATTAAAGACAAATAGAAAAAGTAAAACACTAGCAAGAATAATAAGTAATACTAAAACAACAACAAAAATAATTATTTTAGTTTTAGATTTGTTTTTAGTAGGTAATTTATCATTCGTTACACCTTTTTGGGTACTTGCTGGCCTCATATCATTACTATCTAGTTTTTCACCACATTTAGGACAAAATCGAACTCCAAGAGCTACTTCATTTTTACATTTAGGGCATATCACCTTTCCCATAAAATCACTTCCTATCATCAACAAAATTATAACAAACTTTCTTTGATTTGTTAATATTAATCTTCTATTTTATACAAAATCATAGCAGAAAAACAATAAATTTGTTCTTCTGCAAACATAGAAATAGATACTTGATACTTAATATCCACGAAACTATCACCAATCTCCGCTAAAAATTCGTTCACACTATTCTCTAAATCTTTCTCGTGCATCTCATCAAATACCTTCACTCGCATAAATATCACCAATTCCATATTAGTATTAGGAAAAGAATTTTTTTGTCAAAAAATATACAATCATACTAATATTCCACACAACCCCAATACTATATTATTAATGTATTTTAGAAATAGTATAAAAATATAAAACTTTACAAACTAAAAAAGAAAGACTTACCACTTTATTTACACATTTTAACAATTACATAAAAAAGATTAACTAGTGCATCTCAATATAACATATATCAAATAGCAACATTACTCATAACTTTCTATTTATAATTCGACCATAGATATCAGTTTAATAATATCTCTTGCATATTTTTTGTTACTCCTATCCAATAATCTTCAATAATATAAAACGGATAAATAAAATGAATAATTTTATCAGTATTTATTTTAACATTTATAAGAGGACATACTCTTTTATTTGCTCTGAATCCTTGCTCTAAAATAGCAACCTTCAAGTCTCTATTATTCTCCAGAAGCTCATAAAGAAAAAAGAGCAGAAAATCCTGCTCCAATAATCACAACATTGTACACTTTATCAGCTATCTTACGACAATATTAACTATTTTGTTTTTAATAACAATTATTTTGACAATTTCTTTACCATCTATATGTTTTTGAACATTTTCCGCATTTTTTGCCTTCTGTTTTATAACATCTTCACCATCACTAACATTAACATCGATAGTAGCTCTTACTTTACCATTAACTTGAACGGCTAAAACATAACTATCTTCTTTTAAAAGATTCTCATCATAGGTTGGCCAAGATTCATAGGCTATTGTATTTTGATAACCTAACATTTCCCATAACTCTTCACCTAAATGTGGACAAACAGGACTAATAAGCTTAACAAGTCCTATTGCATATTCACGTGGTAGAAATTCTTCCTTGTAAATAGCATTCACAAAAATCATTAATTGAGAAATTGCCGTATTAAAATTCAAACTTTCATAATCTTGTGTTACTTTTTTTACAGTTTGGTGATAAATTTTTTCTAAATTCTGATTACTTTCATCTCTTACTTTTCCATCTTCAAATATCCTATAAACTCTATCAATAAACTTTTTAGCACCGTCAATTCCTGTATTACTCCATGGTTTATCTGCTTCAAGTGGTCCCATAAACATTTCATAAAGTCTTAAGGCATCCGCACCATGACTTTCGACAATATCACTCGGATTAACAACAAACTCTGGATATCTTTTCCCCATCTTAATACCATTAGCTCCTAAAATCATTCCTTGATGAACTAATTTTTGAAATGGTTCCTTTACGGGAACTAAACCTTTATCATACAAATAATTATTCCAAAATCTTGAATAAAGTAAATGTCCGGTAGTGTGCTCTGGCCCACCAATATATAAATCGACTGGTAACCAGTGTTTTAAAAGTTCATAATCTGCAAAACAATGTTCATTATGAGGATCGATATATCTCAAAAAATACCAACTAGAACCAGCAGAACCAGGCATAGTAGAAGTCTCACGTATACCTTTTTTTCCATCTCTAACAACATTCTTCCAATCTTCTGCAAAATCAAGAGGTGCCTTTCCATTTCTACTTTTATAATCTTTTAATTTTGGAAGAACAAGTGGTAATTCATCATCATTAAGAACTTCCATAGTTCCATCTTCCATATGAACAATAGGAACTGGCTCTCCCCAATATCTTTGACGAGCAAAAATCCAATCACGCAATCTATAATTGATTTTCTTCTTTCCAATATGTTTTTCCTCTAACCAAGAAATCATCTTGTCAATTGCTTCTTGTTTACCAAGTCCATTTAGAAAATCTGAATTAATATGAACACCATCTAAAACAAAAGCCTGGGTTGTAATATCTCCACCTTCTAAAACCGGAATAATATCTAAATGAAACTTCTTAGCAAATTCATAATCTCTATCATCATGAGCAGGAACTGCCATAATAGCACCAGTTCCATAAGTAGCAAGAACATAATCTGCTATCCAAATAGGAATCTTTTTTCCATTAACCGGATTAATAGCATAACTTCCTGTAAATACTCCCGTTTTTTCTTTATTAAGTTCTGTTCTTTCTAACTCTGACTTAGTAGCACAAATCTTCTTATACTTTTCCACTTCTTTTCTTTGTTCATCACTAGTAATACGATCAACCAATCGATGTTCTGGAGATAAAACACAATAAGTTGCCCCAAACAACGTATCACATCTAGTAGTAAACACTTCAAAAGTATCATCATATCCATCTATTTCAAAAGTTACCAAAGCCCCGATTGATTTTCCAATCCAATTTCTTTGCATTTCTTTTGTTGACTCAGGCCAATCAATATCGTCAAGTCCACTCAACAACTTTTCAGCATACTTGGGAATATCCATAACCCACTGCTTCATATTACGTCTTACTACTGGATATCCACCACGTTCACTCTTTCCATCGACAATCTCATCATTAGACAAAACAGTTCCCAATTCTTCACACCAATTTACAGGCATATCGACACATTTTGCCAAACCATCTAAATAAAATTGTTTAAAAATCCATTGTGTCCATTTATAAAAATCAGGATCACTAGTAGAAATTTCCTTACTCCAATCATAAGAAAACCCTAAACTCTTCAATTGACGTTTAAAAGTCTTAATATTAGCTTCAGTAAATCCATCTGGATGATTACCAGTATTGATTGCATATTGCTCTGCTGGAAGTCCAAAAGCATCCCACCCCATTGGATGTAAAACATTATATCCCTGCATTCTTTTCATACGAGATATAATATCCGTTGCAGTATATCCCTCAGGATGTCCTGCATGAAGTCCCACTCCTGATGGATACGGAAACATATCTAAAGCATAAAACTTAGGCTTTGAAAAATCATAAACATCCATTTCAAAAGTATGATTTTCTTCCCAATAATTTTGCCATTTTTTTTCTACTTCTTTAAAATTATACATCTTTCATCAATCCTTTCTTCTTAAAATAATTGGCCAAGAGTCTAATGCTAATCAGATAAACAGGAATAATCAAAATACTGGCTACTAATACTTGTACTACTACACTTTTAAAAAGAAGCAACACAAAACAAGAAACAATTGCAATATCAACTCCGAGTATAAGTCCAATTACTTTAAGAACTCCCCTTAAATTAACCTTATCCAAATCCACATGATATTTCTTTATGAAATATTTAGCCTCACTAGGAAGAGCCAAATAATCAATAACCTTGTCATCATTTGATATTTTTACATTCTTTTTACTATCGTTTTTAGCACTAACAGAACCTTTTTTATTCTTTACATGTCCATACTTATCAAATCTTCTTACAGACACAAAATAATAAACGAGATAAATAATCAGCACACTAACAAAAATCTCAATCATAAAATCTCCTATTCAAATTTCACTCAAACCAAAAAAATATTCATCCACATAAGGACGAATATTTTTCGCGGTACCACCTTAATTCGTAGAAAACTACGCAACTTTTCCTTTTAACGCAAGGTCCTCGCTTTGCCAGGCACAAAAAGATAAGTTCATAAATAGGCATTACTAGTTTTCACCAACCACCAGTTCTCTACAAATACAATATTTATTACTACTTCTTTTCAGCAAATATAAAATTATTATATTAAATTTCATTTACATATTCAAGCAATTTTAAAAATAATTTAATAAAAGACTTATCCAGATTATAACGCTTTAGTTTTCTAATTTTAATCCTTTTATCCTTAATGTCTTCACTACTAAACAATATATCCGCTATTTTTTCCTTCAAAACAGTCTCTATCTGTAAATCAGACAAAATAGAATCGATATCTTCGTTAATTACTCTAACTGCATCAATCTCAATATCTTTTCCTTTACAATTAATAGTAAGCTGTCCAACGGTACTAACATCATTTATTTCTACAATAAAATCATTATTTTCTATATAAGATCGTTGAACACTAATCGGCGTAGTATCGAAATAAGCTACTACATCTTCTGCATGTTTCGTATTTCTAAATCTTACCTTATAATTTCTTCGATCAGGAACAATACCACTCTTACCTTCTACAGATCGAATAATCAGCGTATAATTATTAGGAAGATAATTATAATCGATTTCCGTTATTAAATAAAATCCCTCTTTATACAAACTGCTGATACCATCATCTTCATACATTCTATAAGTATTATTTTGACCAGGAAAAACATGAATTTCTATATCAGTAGGATTAGAAGTATTGTTCACATTACTTTTATTAGAAAGTGGAATAATACTACCACGCCTTGCAAATATAGGATAATCTTCTTCTTTATAAAAAGAAATATACTTCTTATTACCAACATATTTTTTCCCTGTAGTAAACTCATACCACATACCTTCTGGCAAATAAAACCTATGAATCGTCCTATTCATTACAGGATCTTTTTTATTTACTATCGGAGCTACTAACAATTCACTTCCAAAAAAATACTCATTTCGATACAAAAGATCATCATAAACCTTTGGAAGATAATAATACAAAGGTTGAAATATCATCGATCCCGTTTTATAGTACTTATAAGCCTCCGTATAAAGATAAGATGTAAGTCGATGTCTAAGTCTTAAATAATTAGCTACAATACTACTAGTCTTACTATCCCACTTCCAAGGTTCTCTTTTATAATACTTTCCACCAGCAGCATGAAATCTCAAAATTGGAGAAAATACCCCAAACTCTACAGAACGAATATAAAGCTCTGGATCTTCAATACCACCAATCATTCCTCCTATATCGTGACTCCACCAGCAAACTCCTATATTAGAAGCAGATAAATTGAAAAAAGGAATTGACATAAAGTTTTCCCAGCTAACTTTAGATTCTCCAGCATATAAAACCGGATATCTATGAGCAGCTTTCAAAGAATTTCTTGCTAAAATCATCCCTCTTTTAGCAGGATTTCTTGCTAAATCAAAAAACATATAATGATTAATTAACCATAATCTATCTAAATTCTTAACATCTTTCGAATCATTCCAAAAAAAATCGACACCCAGCTCTTCTAGCGGTTCTAAAACATATTTAAGTAAAACATCCAACATTTTAGGATTAAGAGGATCAATGGCTATAAGACCTTCTTCCTTATATTCAAGAAAGTCTCTGATAGTTTGATACTTCTCTTCATGTGGATAAATACCATCTTTAAAATTAATAGAAAGTCCTACTCTAATTCCTTTCATATGAAGGGTATCAATCATCGATTTTGGATCGGGAATCAATGTCTTATTAAAAGTATAACCAGTCTCCAAGTCCTTATATGGTCCAATTGTTCTAATATGCCAATCTTTATCAAACAAAAAAACAGAAAGAGGAATATCATTTTTTTCAAAAGTATCTGCTAATTCTAAAACTTCTTGACTAGTATAACTCTTATCTCTACACCACCAATTTCCAAGAGCGTATCTTGGAATCAAAGAAGGCATACCAGTTAATTTAAAATAATCTGTAACACAAATACCAAAATCTTTATTATAAACAAATAAATAAATATCCAAAGCACCCTTTTCAGGAAGAATAGAAGTTCCCAGTTCATTAATTCTAAAAGAATTACTATCATCGAAAGAAACAATTCCATCCAGAGAAAATAACCCCTTATTCTCTGGAAGATCATTTTTAGAAACCTCGGCACTAATATTAGAACCATAGTAATTTTTAGCTTCTGGATGACCATAATGCCAAATAACATCACTATTTTTCATAACTACCTTTAAATTCTTGATAGGATTAAAACTACTACCTTTAAAAGGTTCTTCTTTAGAATAAACCAATTTAAAATAAGTAGTCTCCATCTCCAAATAATTACTATCTTCTTTTTTAGTAAATTTTGGCACATCAAAATCACGAAATACTACAAGTTCTGTAGCAAAATCATTAAAAACTCCATTTGGATTATATTCAAGACGAATCAATCTCTCTGTAAGAACAGAAAATCTATACTTTTTCCCTTGAATAATAGATCCTGGCTTAGATTTTAACTTTTCCATATCTAAATGAAAATTCCTACCTAAATCATACATAGCAATCACCCTTTATTATATATAGTAATATAACACATTTTTTTCTTTTATAATAGTACAAATTCATCAATAATGTTATAATTAGTACAAATTTTATAAAAAAAGAAAGATGATGTAAATGGAAAAATTTAAATATAGTAATTCTAATAAAAGGTATTATACCCTAGACTACTACTACAAAGAAAAATATCACTCAAAGGTTTTTAAAGTTAGTCTAAACATGGGTCTAACATGTCCCAATAAAGATGGAAAAGTAGGATTTGGAGGTTGTATTTATTGTTCTAAACTAGGAAGTGGAGAATTTGCAGGAGATAAAGAAAAAAACCTAAAAGAACAATTTGACGAAGTAAAAAAACAAATGTTACAAAAATGGCCTCATGCCAAATATATTGCCTATTTTCAAGCAAATACGAATACTTATGCACCAATAGATAAATTAAAAAAAGCCTGGGAAGAAGTTTTAACTTATGATAATGTAATAGGAATTAACATATCCACAAGACCAGATTCTATAGAAAAAGAGTGCTATGACTACTTAGAAGAATTAAATAAAAAAACAGACCTAGTAGTAGAACTGGGCCTACAAACAATTCATGAAAATACTACAAAATTAATCAATAGATGCCACACTTTAAAATGCTTTGAAGATTGTGTAAAAGAACTCAATAAAAGAAATATAAAAGTATTAGTTCATATTATAAATGGACTACCATATGAAACAAAAGAAATGATGTTAGAAACTGTAAAGTATTTAAATACTTTAGAAATATGGGGAGTAAAGATTCATATGCTACATATATTAAAAGATACCGTATTAGAAAAAATGTACTATCAAAACAAATTTCACATACTAACAAAAGAAGAATATGTAAATATTGTCTGTGATCAATTAGAAATACTAAAAGAAAACGTGGTAATCAATAGAGTAACTGGAGATCCGAAAACAGAAGATCTAATAGAACCTTTTTGGCTAACTAAAAAGTTTTGTGTTTTAAATGAAATCGATAAAGAAATGAAACGAAGAAATTCCTATCAAGGAATTAAAAGTCATTAAAAAAGGGTAATAAACGAAAACCCTTATAAATTTTAACCTAAAATAAATCTGATAAATGAAAGAAGTTTTTATACTCGAATTTACAAATAAACTACTTACCAAATCGAAAACCTCGTACAAAAACAATTTGACCATCTACTTCTACTTTTATAAATAAATCTGAACCTGCTTGCTCCATAGGTTTTATTTCATAGTTTTGTTGTAATTTTACGATATTATAACCTTTGTCTAGATTACGATGGCTCACTTCCACAATACTACCAAAACGGGTTCCAACATCATACTTCATCCATGAATTGTTATCTAGCGGCATATACATATAATACACATCATACCCTTTATCATCGATTAACTCAATATATTCAATCTCACCATAATAAGAAATTTGATAAGAAAACATATTTGATAAATCATAGGATACTTTTTTATCGGTTATTTGTAAAAGAAAACTTGTCCCAAAATCATAATCAGCTGTAGTTACAGTTCCCGTTTCAAAAGACTCACCACTATCCGAGAAGCCCAAAATAGAATACCAATCAAAAGCTCTTCCTGTCTTATTTACTATATTGTATAAGAATGGATTATTAAGAAAAACATCATCTTCCATTTCTTTAACCGTAGATGGAATCACTACTGTCTCAATATCAGCATCAGAAAAAGCATATCTTCCAATTCTAGTAACTGCTACACCATGAATTTCTTCTGGTATCACTACATCTTTAATAACTTCAGAAAGTCCCTCTATTTTGATAATCCCAAGTTCTATCATTTCTTCTACTATACCACCTGGAAGCACTTCATCAAC
>CASFCU010000034.1 GCA_949293285.1 uncultured bacterium | reverse complement strand
GTCTAAATCATATATCATTATCGCCAAACAAAGATAAAGATAGACTAGCTGATTAAGGATATCTCCTTTCTTTATCTTTTGTTTGGCTAATATTATTATACCTCATTTTTATTTATCAGTCATTATGTTTAACACAACTTTCTAAAAAAGAAAATCTGGTCTTAAAATAGTAAAAAAATACTAACTCCTAAAGATTTTCCAAACGTTTTATATTGTTTAAGCTCCGTATCGAAGTAGGAGATACAAAAAAATTATTGTCTTTTTTCTATGAACTTAGTCCACTAGACATATGAGGTAAAGAAAAAAAGTAAAAAACTTCGAAGCTAATTTTTTGAATTACTCATTAACTTTTTAGCTGATTTTTAATATCAAAAGAGTACAAAAAATATTACATAGTGGCCAATAACATAATTTATCCAATTTTATATTGATTTTAAAGTTCTGTTTTTTGTATAATAAAACTTGTAGAAAGGATGATTATATGAAGTATGTTTATTCCTTCCGTGAAGGAAACAAAGACATGAGAGAACTTCTTGGGGGAAAAGGTGCTAATCTTGCAGAAATGACAAGTATTGGACTTCCAGTACCAAGAGGATTTACGGTTACAACCGAGGCTTGTACTAAATATTATGAAGATGGAGAAAAACTATCTGATGAAATTGTAAAGCAGATAGAAGAAAAGTTAGAAGAGCTTGAAAAAGTTACAGGTAAAAAAATGGGAGATATCAAAAATCCACTTTTAGTATCTGTAAGAAGTGGTGCTAGAGCATCTATGCCAGGAATGATGGATACAGTTTTAAATCTTGGTATTAATGATGTGGTTGCTAAAGGTTTTGCCGAAGCTACTGAAAATCCTAGATTTGTATATGACTCTTATAGAAGATTCATTCAGATGTTTGCAGATGTAGTTATGGGATTTCCTAAAAGTTCTTTTGAAAGATTATTCGATAAGATAAAAGAAGATAAAAAAGTGGAACTAGATACAGATCTTTCTGCAGAAGACTTGATGGAAGTAGTAGAAATTTATAAAAAGGAATACCAAAAACATGCAGGATGTGACTTCCCACAGGATCCTAAAGTTCAATTGATGGAAGCAGTAAAAGCAGTATTTAGAAGTTGGAATAATGAACGTGCAATTACTTACAGAAGATTAAATGATATACCTGGTAGTTGGGGAACTGCAGTAAATGTTCAAGAAATGGTTTATGGTAACAGAGGAAATGACTGTGGAACTGGAGTAGCATTTACAAGAAATCCTGCAACGGGTGAGAAGAAATTATATGGTGAATATTTAATAAATGCACAAGGAGAAGATGTTGTTGCGGGAATTAGAACTCCTCAATCAATCGAAACTTTAAAAGAAGTAATGCCTGATTGCTACAATGAATTTGTAAAAATCTGTGGAATACTAGAAAGCCATTATAAAGATATGCAAGACATGGAATTTACTATCGAAAATGGTAAATTATTCATGTTACAAACAAGAAATGGTAAAAGAACTGCTCAAGCAGCATTAAAAATTGCCGTTGATTTAGTAAATGAAAAAATGATTACCAAAGAAGAAGCTTTGTTAAAAGTAGAACCTAAGCAGTTAGATCAATTGTTACATCCTAATTTCGATGATAAAGCATTAAAAGCTGCAAAACCAGTAGCAAAAGGACTTGCAGCATCACCAGGTGCGGCCACTGGTAAAATTTATTTTACTGCCGAAGATGTAATCAATGCACATAAAAACGGAGAAAAAGATCTTTTACTAGTTAGATTAGAAACTTCTCCAGAAGATATTGAAGGAATGAACTTAGCTCATGGTATTTTAACAATCCGTGGAGGAATGACTTCTCATGCAGCAGTGGTTGCTCGTGGTATGGGAACTTGCTGCGTATCTGGTTGTGGTGAATTAAAAATCGACGAAGAAAAGAAAACTGTAACTACAAAGGATGGTAAAACTTATAAAGAAGGAGACTGGATGAGCTTAGATGGTTCTACTGGTAATGTTTACGGAGAACGAATCAAAACAGTAGATCCTGAAATTTCAGGAGACTTCGAAACTTTCATGAATTGGGCAGATAAAGTAAGAAGACTAAAGGTAAGAACAAATGCAGATACTCCAAAAGATGCTATTCAAGCAAGAAAATTTGGAGCAGAAGGAATTGGTCTATGTAGAACAGAACACATGTTCTTTGAAGAAGAAAGAATATTTAACTTCCGTAGAATGATTACTGCAGATACTGTAGAAGCTCGTGAAGAAGCTCTTGAAAAAATTCTTCCATACCAAAGAGATGACTTTGAAGGACTATTCAGAGCTATGGAAGGATATGGAGTTACAATTAGATTCTTAGATCCACCACTACATGAATTTCTACCACATACAGATGAAGAAATTAAACCACTTGCAAAAAGTTTGGGAATGACATTTGAAGCTTTAAAGGCAAGAGTAGAATCACTAAAAGAATTTAATCCGATGATGGGACATCGTGGATGCCGTCTAGCTGTTACTTATCCAGAAATTGCAAAAATGCAAACAAGAGCAGTAATTGAAGCAGCTATAAAAGTAAACAAAGATGGATTGAATGTAAAACCAGAAATCATGATACCTCTTATTGGGGATGTAAAAGAATTAAAATATGTTAAAAACATTGTAGTGGAGACAGCAGACGAAATTATTAAAAAATCTGGAGTTGAACTAGAATACCATGTAGGTACGATGATTGAAATTCCAAGAGCAGCTCTTACTGCTGACAAAATAGCAGAAGAAGCAGAATTCTTCTCATTTGGAACAAATGATTTAACTCAAATGACTTATGGATTCTCAAGAGATGATGCTGGTAAATTCTTAGAAGATTATTATAAAAAAGGAATATTTGAGTCAGACCCATTTGCTAAAGTTGACCAAGAAGGTGTTGGACAGTTAATGGAAATTGCAATTGAAAAAGGGAAAAAGACGAGACCTGATATAAAATTGGGTATCTGTGGAGAACATGGAGGAGAACCATCTACTGTTGAGTTCTGCCATAATCTTGGATTAACTTATGTGTCATGTAGTCCATATAGAGTACCTTTAGCACGCCTTGCAGCAGCTCAAGCAGTAGTACGCGAAAAGGTAAACAAATAGAAAACGATTATGAACTCTTTTTGATCCGCATAATCATTACAAAAGATGATATTTTAAGATATTCAGATAAAATACCAGAATGTAAAAATGCAAGGTTAAAAGAACCAATTGTAGTGGATATTTATATCTAAATTAGACTAAGATGACTAATATGTCACATATCTTAGTCTTTTTTGTATGAAACAGCATTTATGTGCGGCAAGAAAAAGGAGGTGAAAAAAGTGCAATTAATGTATTTAAAACCAAGATTAAAAGATTTATCACAGGGGTCTAGAATTTCTTTTGTAAGACAGTTTAGACAAATAACTCAAGATGAACTTGCAGATAAATTAAAATTAAAAGGCAAAAGAAAAAGAAGAACAATAACAAACTATGAAAATGGTATAAGATCCCCTAAAGATGATAGACTTTTAGAAATATCAAATATATTAAATGTGAGAATAAATACCATTAAAGAGTATGACTTTAAAGAATCAGCAAGTATTGTTTATACCTTAATGTGGTTAGAAGAACTACATCCAGAATATCAAATAGATTTACCTATTACTTACTATAATGATAATACCCTTTTAATAAGTAAATTTATGAATGAGTGGAATGAAATGAGAGTTAAAAGAAGTAAAAGAAAAATAACGTACGAAAGATATATTGAATGGAAATTAAATTATGAAATTAAAGGAGGAGAATAAAACGAATGCAAGAAATAGTAAAAATAAAATTAAGTGACATTGATTCTTTTGAGAATCATCCATTTAAAGTTAATAAAGACGATTCTTTAAATGAACTTATAACAAGTATAAGAGAAAACGGGTTATTAAATCCACTAGTAGTTAGAAGAAAAGAAAATGGAAGATTTGAAATGATATCAGGTCATAGAAGAAAAATAGCACTTGAATTAAACGGAGTAGAAGAAGCAGATTGTTATATAGAAAATTTGAATGATGATGAAGCAATCATTTATATGGTAGATTCAAATATATACAGAAGTAAAATTTTACCTTCTGAAAAAGCTTTTGCATATAAAATGAAATTAGATGCAATCAAGCACCAAGGTAAAAAAAAGACACTTTTACACAAGATGTGCAGAAGTTAACTCCATTGAATTGATTGCAAAAGTTAGTGGAGAATCTAGAGAACAGGTTAGGAAATATATAAGACTTACTTATTTAATTCCAGAATTACTAAAGATAGTTGACGATACTGTTATTCATGATAAAAAAACTTATTTGACTTTGGGCATAACAACAGCAGTAGAATTATCTTATTTAAATAAATTGGATTTTAACTCATTAGAAAAAATATTAGATGAAAAGAAAGGCGATCAAAACGATAAGATAACTTTTGATAGAGAGAAAATAGAAGCAGTATTACCAAAAGAGTTATTAAAGAGAGATAAAAGATATATTGAAAAATATATAATTGAGGCAATAGAAAATTATCAAAATAAAATACACTAATAAAATTACACTACCTTTAAATATAATAAATTCCTTTTTATAATAACAAAAACTATAAAGAAATCAAAATTTTAAACTTAAGCTGGCAAAAATTCATTGGCAGAAATTCAATTGACAATAGGATTAATTTCTGATACACTCATACCGGTTAGTACTCAGGAAACTTATGAAGCCCTAAGTCAATTTTTATTTATGGGGGAATATTATATATGAAGGAATACAAAAACAACAAAGAATTAATAGAACATTTAGAAAATAAAAATGTAATTATCGATGATAAAAATATAGCCATGAATATAATAGATAATTATTCCTATTATTCTGTTGTTAATACGTATAAATATGTGTTTAAAAAAGATGATAATACATATTTTGAAAATGTTCACTTCGACGATATAATTTTGATAAAAATATAAAAATAGCTTTAAATAGGTATACACATTTGATATAATAAATCTGAAGGTGGAGTGGATATGAAAATAATGTGTATTGGCCAATCAGCGTATGATATTACGTTACCACTTGATCATTATCCAATCGAAAATAAGAAAATAAGAATTCAAGGAAAAGTAGAATGTGGTGGAGGAAGCGCTTCTAATTGCGCCTATCTTCTTGCCAAATGGGGACTTGACACTTACTTTGCTGGGGTGGTTGGCAATGATTACTACGGTGACAAAATAAAAAACGAATATTCTAAGATTGGCGTTAATATGAAGTACTTACAAACAGACAGTACCATTTCTACAACTTCTAGTTATATTATTTCCAATACATCTATTGGAAGTAGGACTATATTAACTAGTAGAGATAAAAATATTCAGATGAGACCAATGTTAGTCGATGATGAATTTGATTATCTATTGTTCGATGGGTACGAAAGAGATTTTTCTATGGAAGTAATAAGAAAAAATCCAAATGCGGTGAAAATTTTAGATGCTGGTAGCATGAAAGAAGCAACTGTAGAATTTGCACATATCGTAGATTATGTGGTTTGTTCTCATGATTTTGCGGAAGAATTTTCTCATGTTAAAATTGATTATGAAAAAATAGATACTATTAAAGAGGCTTATGACAAACTGAAACAGGAATTTGGACATAATGTAATTATTACACTGGAGGATAGGGGTTGTTTTACTTACTCTAATGGATATAAATTAATCCCTAGTATTAAAGTAAAGGCTGTTGATTCAACTGGTGCTGGTGACATTTTTCATGGAGCTTTTGTTTATGCTTTAGCTAGTGGATTCGATATAGAAAAAGCCTTGCTTTTCTCAAATATAACAGGAGCACTTTCTGTTTTAAAAATAGGAAGTAGACTTTCGATTCCTACTTTAGAAGAGGTAACCAAAAAATACAATGATACAATATCGAAGTAGTATGCCTCAAATAGATTTGCATGGTGAAGATCGAATAAATGCTTCTATTCTCGTGAAAAGCTTTATAAATGATAATTACAACTTAGGAAATGAAGAAGTGGCTATAATTCATGGAATAGGAAAAGGAATATTAAAAAAGGAAGTGTACAATTTGTTGAAAATGGATAAAAGAGTTTTAGAATTTGGAACAGATTATTTTAATATGGGATGTACATTGGTTAAAATACGTAAAAAAGTTGACAAAAAAGACATTATGGTGTATAATACACCACATAACTTGAAGGGGGAAATGTAATATGTATACTGATGATGAAGAAAGAAGAGGACTTCCGATTAAGACATTCATAATAAGCTTAATACTAATAATAATATTAGTATTGTTATTAGTTTGGCTATTACCAATGCCTAATATGAAAGGAATCAATAACAGGATATTTAATGCAAATATTCAAGAAATGAAGAATGCAGCAATACCTTATTTTACTACTGACAAATTACCACAAGAAGTAGGAGATGAGGTGACTTTAACTTTACAAGAAATGATAGATTTGAATCTATTGTTGCCATTTACTGATAAGAACGGAGATGCTTGTGATACTCAAAAATCATATGTCACTCTAACGAAAAAAGATAATGAATACGAAATGAAAGTAAATCTAAAGTGTAACGACGAAGAAGACTATATTCTAGTTACCTTAGGATGTTATTCTTACTGTACTGCAGCAATATGTGAGCCAGAAAATCCGAATGGTGGTAATAGTGGTGATAACAACGGTGGAAACAATAACGGAGATAATCCAAACCCACCTATTAGTTCAGGGCCATCTTGCGTACTTTATGTATCTAGTGGAACTTTAGGAAATAATGGTTGGTATAATTCAAATATTGTAGTCAAATTTAAATCTAAAACAACTACTGATGGTGCTAGTATTGTTAGCTATGGATTAGGAACTGGAAAAGTGGATTATAACAAAAATGATTCTTATACAGTTACGAATGAAGGAAGCACAACTGTTTATGGATATGTAAAAGATTCAAATGGAAAAACTTCGGTATGTAGCATCATAGTAAAAAAAGACACCGTGAAACCGGGATGTGCCTTATCAGTACTATCTGGAACAAAAGGATCAGATGGAAGCTATGTATCTGATGTTATTGTTGGATTTACCAGCAGAACTGATGCAACAAGTGGTGTCAATGCCTATGGAATATCTACTAGTTCTACACCAACATATAATAACAAAGCAAGATATACAATAGATACGAACGGTACCCACAAAGTCTATGGATATGTAAAGGATAATGCCGGAAATGTCTCAGTTTGTGACATAACTGTAAAACGTAATGCAGAAGTAATGGATTCTACCCCATCTTGTGTGTTGAAAATTGCAAGCGGTACTTTAGGAAGTAACGGTTGGTATGTAGGAAACGTAAACGTAGAATTTGCTTCCAAGACAACAACAAATGGAGCTAGTATCAGTGGATTCGGATTAGGAACAAATGAAACATATGCCGGAAATAATACTTACACAGTTACAAAAGATGGAATTACAACGGTCTATGGATATGTAAAAGATACTAACGGAAATACTGCAACTTGTAGTATTGCTGTAAAAAAAGATGTGACAAAACCAAGCTGTTCATTAAAAGTAACAAGTGGAACATTTAATTCTAATGGATATTACACATCTGATGTGACTATTGGATTTAATTCAAGAACAGATGCAGCAAGTGGAATTGCAAATTTTGGAATTGGTAAAACAGAAACTTATGCTGGAAATACAAGCTATGTAATTAGTTCAGTTGGAACACATACTGTTTATGGATACGTAAAAGATAATGCTGGAAATAAAGCAGTATGTAGTATAACGGTCGAAAAAAGAAACAATTTAGAATATCAATATAAAAAGGATATACCAGCTCAATATGGAGCTTGGGAAGGATGGATAACTAGTACGTATAATCCATCAAACCCACCATCATTTGGAAAATACAAGTTAGTAGAAGTAGTTGATTTAGGAAAAACCCAAGAAGTAGATTACTACAATTATTCTAAGGGAGATCCAATATACTCAAATCAAATCATAAAAGTGGGAACTATAAATCAAACATATTGTACTGGATATACATACTATAGATTGGGAACAGAAACTACCACTACAACATATGCTATAAAAGTTGGAGAGGATTGGAAATATGAAGGTATGGTTACTACAACAGGAGTTCCTACTAGCACACTAGCAGTAAAATATGAGTTTGTAGGATTAGACTGGTCAGATTGTGGAACAGGATGTACAAGAGCACCTAAGAAAATATGGAACAAATATACTAGATCTGTCTCTATCGTTTCTTCGTCAAACACCATCAAAACTCCTGAAGGTGTAGTAGTAGAGTGTAATCAAACGGCAACTAAGGAAGTAGAAATATTTGGAGTAGTTAAAGCATTAGTGGGATATGAAGAAATCAGAACTCCAGTTTACAAAGATGTCTATAAATACAAATATAGAAAACGTACATTAATAAAAGATGCTTACACGGATTATAAATGGAGTATATACAATGATCAAACCTTGTTAGACCAAGGCTACACGATGACGGGTAACACTAGGGTAGTAGATTAAGAAATGAAGGTGAATAATAATGAATAATTATAGAAAGATTTATTTTATTTATGATATTGATGAAAAAACAGGTGAAATCATAATCAAAACGATGATTGGATTTCGAAATGATAATGGTGAAGCAGTCATAGAGGATTACAATGAACAAAAACACTTAGAGGAATTATATTATCTAATAACCAATGCAGGATTTAATGTTATGAACAAAGGATTAGAAAAAGCACAGAGAAAAGGGCTATTTTCCCAAATATCAGCAAATGATAAAACGGCTATGGCCTCACTACAAGCTGAAATCCTAAAATCACAAGTAAAAAGTACTGTTGATACGAAACCGGTAACAGTTCAACATGGTCAAGTATCAGAAAATAGCACAGTTGAATCTGAAAAGGGAAAAACTTCACAAGTTGGAGTTGCCTCAACTCAAAACAATGCTCTTGCCGACTATTTCAAAAAGTTAGCACTAATTAATGAAGGGAAGATCTCTTCTCAGGAGTTAGAAGAAGTGAAAATATTAGCTAAGCAAAATGAAAGCGTAGCTAGATTAGAGGCTCTTAGGGCAAGAAAAGATGCTGGTGCTATTTCTCAGAAGGTATATGATAGACTTTGTAATTATTACAAAAAGAAAATCATGGTTCCTGCTAACAATGTAGGATCACTTAACAAATCGATAGAGGATCAAGAATTAGAAGAATATTTTAGAAAAGATGAATTGAGAAATGCCGGAAAGTTATCACCGGAAGAAATAAGGGAAATAGAAAGACTAGCAGAAAATAATAGGGAGATTGCAACCTTAGAATATGTTAGAAACTTATATATTGCTGGAAGACTTCCGGAAGAGGACTTTAAAAAATTTCAGAGTATTTATAAATTAAAATTACAAGGAAATCCTGTTAAGATAGCTGCAAAACAAGAGCAGCCCTCACTTACCCATAGAAGAGTTCAATCACAATCAACACCAAAGGACGTAACCAGAATGGCTCCACAAACAGATACTCCACAAACAAACAAGCAAGAAACACAAAATAGGGAAGTAGGAAGAAGATTTGCAAGTGGTCCGGTAATTTCACTACCATCATCATTACAAGAAACTGGCAAAGAGCAAGGGCAAGCACCAAGTATCAGAAGTGGAATTTCTTCACAAAGTAGTCCGGTAACACCACAAACAAGTACTCAAAAAACAGATAACCAAGAAACACGAAATAGGGAAGCAGGAAAAAGCCTTGCAAGTGGTCCGGTAATAACTCCTCCATCGATGGAGCAATCGAGAAAAGAGAATGATTCACGTAAAGAAGGTGAAAAAACACCAACTCCAGGTATCCACTTAAATAAGGAAGGTTATCCAGCCTCACAAGTTAAAGGAGCTGTTCCTGAAATTCAAGATAGTACTTTGGTACCTGTTGGAAAAGAAAAACTTCATGTTAGAGTAGGGAAATGGATAAAAAAACATGTTGCCAAATTACTAGCAGCAATAACGGGATTAACCGTTGGTGGAGTACTATTCAAAGTATTTCAATCAAAAAAGAATAGTGGTAATACACTAAATCCTGGTACAGGACACACTCAGACTCCAAGTATAATAGCAACGCAACAGTTAAATAATGCAATTTCTAGCTATTGTACAACGATGAAGGTCCCATCCACAACAATCAACTTTTTATCACAAGAAAACGTTAGAGAATTTTTAAAACAGTATAAAAATGTTGATCAACTTAACGAAGTTTTAAGTGCTTTATGCTATGGATACGAAGCCAATATATTAACTAGGATTGACAATAATTTTAGATTAGATGAAGATGGCAAGAATTATCTTTATTCATTTACAAATGATTTTCTATGTGCCAAGGTAGTAGTGAATAACTATACGCCAGAACAAATGCTAGCAGTATTTGGAAATACCAATATAACTTACGAACAACTTATGGATGGTTTTAAAGGATATTGTACAACTGTTTCTATTTATGGATCAACGGCTACGACTACTTTACCTTTCCACTATTTAACTAATGGAGATGCCAAGACAACAGAGGCTTTAACGGGCTTGTTTGAAAAACTAGCAGTAGTAAATGAAAATAGAAAAAATAATACTTTGACAAGTGAACATACAGATGACTTTATTGCAGCCGCTCATGAATTTTTCGTACAAGATGCTCAAAAATTGGAGTTGACCGAAGGTGCCAAAACTGTAGCGGCAGCACTTGTTGATGCTTACTTATATGGAAACGCTAATATTGCAAACGGAGAAGCTTTATATCTTCATGAAGATCATGGAGCAGCAAAAGCTGGAGTAAGTTTGCTAAATCCGACAGAAACACACCCCGATGGAACTCTTATTGATGAAAGCAAAGATTCTTTACTAAACTATATATATGTCCTATATACTGATGAAGCTTTGGTTAACCAAAATTGCGTAACAGCCAGACAAATTCTACTAAATAACATAGATAAGATGCGTTCTCTTGCTAATTCTAAAGTTTCACAACATATGACAGAATTTGCAAACTTGCTATATCGAAATGGGTTAGACCAATATGCCAATGAAATTTCCAAAGGTAATTATTCTCAAAAGTTGTTGAATGAAATAGAAGCTACCAACCCTCTTTTAGCAGAAGAAATTGACAATTTTGAACAAGCAATGAAAATGGGGAATACTTCCTCTGGTTACATTCCTTTTGATGTTACGGTAAATGGTGTAGATGAGTTATTGGGAATTAAAGGAAAAACGAATGATATTGCAGCACTTATTAATATAAGATATGAAAAAGCTTTGGATTCTAATTATAAAGTAATGTCAGGTCAAAAATATGCAGGAACATACTCAAGTCCATATGATGGTAGTTTCAGTGTTCCTGCACCTACAGTAACAACAACAACTGTAAAAGAAGAAGTTTCTTACGAAGATTTAACATCAGGTGAACAACAGGAAGTAGACCAACAAAAAGAGGAAATGCATCAACAAGAAGAGCAAGAAAATCAACAGCAGATAGAACAGGCAGAAAGTGTTGCTCAGAATATTATTAATTTGGCTCAAGAGGGAGAAATAACTCAAGAAGAAGCAGAGGAGTTAGCAAGTGAGGTCGGAATGGAACTAGAACCAGGACTTATAGATCAAATTCAACAGATACATGATAATCCTGAAATAGGAGAAGAAGTAGACCAAGAAATTGCAGAAAAGAATGAAGAAGTGGCTCAAGAAGAAGCAGAAGAAGATAGAGAAGAGCAACAACAGCAAGCAGATGAATTGTCTATGATTAGTGATTTAATTAGTGAAGGTGATTCAGCAACGATAAGTACAGGTGGAGAAGAACCAGCACATCCAGAAACGGAGTTGTCTCCATCATATGATGGTGATGTGACATTTCCAGATATTGATTACGGAGATTCAGGGCATATTTCAACAGATGCTGGAGAAGAACCAGTAATAGATGAAACAAGCACAGTAGCATTATCATCAGCCTCAACAATAACTCAATCTGCAGATGTAACATCTCAAAAAGAAGCTGAAGAAGATAGAGAAGAGCAACAACAGCAAGCAGATGTGACATTCCCAGATATTGATTACGGAGATTCAGGTCATACTTCAACAGATGCTGGAGAAGAACCAGTAATAGATGAAACAAGCACAGTAGCATTGTCAGCAGCACCAACAACATCTCAATCTGCAGATGTAACATCTCAAAAAGAAGAACTACATGAAATAAGAGAAATATTAACTACGATAGAGCCAACCGCTGTTGGTCTTGATCCAGTAGAACCTTCCTATGAAGTAACAGCAGGGGAAGCAAAAAGTTTAAGCAGATAATAAACATAAATAATAAGAAAATGTAGAACAATTTTAGGTCTACATTTTTTATTTTGCAAAATTTATAAATAATAAAGCATACATAAATCTGTAAAAATAAATACTTTTGTCAACGCTTTGTTCATAGAATATATAAAGGTGATAATGTGTTTAAAAAAATTACTAGCGTATTAGGTACAATTACTCTTATCTGTTTTAGTTTTTACTATACGGACAGTGCCATTGATTTAATCAAAAAGACAGATCCAATCATGAAACAAATAATAGAATATAGTAACGATTATGGAAATACTTCTACAGATTCTATACTGATTAACAATAATATCATTCCAGGTACAAAAGGAACAATAGTAGATATAGAAGAAAGTTACAATAAAATGAAACGTCTTGGTAAATTTGACAAATCACTTATTGTCTTTGAAGAAGTATTACCTAACTTATCAATATCTAATAATTATGATAATTACATCATTTCTGGTAATGATACAAATAGAGTTAGTCTAGTTTTTACGATAAAAAACAGTTCTTACTTAGAAGAAATATTAGCTATACTAAATAAAAAAAATGTAATGGCAACCTTTTTTATAGAAAGCAATATGTTTGAAAACAGTACGGATATTATAAAAACCATATTAACTTATGGACACGATGTAGAACTATTAGATAACACCTACGAAATTTCAACCATAAAAAAATACAATTCTATAAAGAAAACAATAGCAAATGATACCTTTTCTTATTGTTATACCACCACAAAAAATGAAGAACTACTAAATAATTGCAAAAAAGAAAAAATGCATACAATAATTCCAACCATTATAACAGGAAACTACCCATACAGTGATATTAAAAATTCACTTAATAATGGAGCAATAATCTCTTTTGAAAATAATCAAAATACAGTAAGAGAATTATCATCAATCATTAATTATATTGGTCAAAAAGGGAAAAAAATTACAATATTAGAAAAATTGCTAGAAGAATAAAATAAGACAAAATTCTTCTTTTCTTTTTTATAAAATGTTATTGGTGGTGATATGAAAGTATATATTGACTTAGTACTCATTCTAAATATGTGGTTAGATTTTTTAATAATACTTTCTGTTTCTCTAATATTAAAAAGAAATACCACAATCAAAAAAATATTTTTAGCAAGTCTAGTAGGTTCTTTCTCAACCTTTTTTCTATTTTTTAATATCAATTCCTTTTTTTTAATTCTGCTAAAACTATTCGTTTGTATAGTAATGAATTTAATAGCCTTCAATTTTAAAAATATGAAATATGTTTTAGAAAATATAGTATATTTCTACATGGTAAGTATCATTCTTGCAGGATTTATATATTTAATAAAAAATAATTATGGCCTTGATAACTTTCTGAACAATTTTCTTTTTCTAGTCATAGTAAGTCCATTAATTCTTTTCTTCTATTATAAAAAAACAAAAAAAATGAGCAATCATTATAATCACTTATATAACGTAGAGTTATACTACGAAGGAAAATCATACCAATTTACTGCCTTTTTAGATACTGGTAATAAACTTTATGATCAATACAAAAAAAGGCCAATCATTCTAGTATACACAAAGGATATTATTTTTGACTATGCAAAGGGAATTTTAGTGCCATATACAACGGCTAATGGCAAAAGCATTCTAAAATGTTTAGAGGCAGAAAAAATAATTATAAATGGCAATATAGAGAAAAGGAAAGTGATATTTGGATTAGTCGATGATAAATTGAATATGGCTGATGTCAATATGATACTGCATAGTGATTTGATAGGAGGATAAATATGATTGGATTATTATTGTTAATTATTTATTTAATTGAAGTTAGTAATGTTTTGTTCTATGTTGGAGCTACGGACAAATTACCTGAACCATTATCAAAAGAAGAAGAAGAATTTTACTTAGTAATGGCAAGTGATGGTGATACTATGGCTAAAGATAAGCTTATAGAACATAATCTCCGATTAGTGGTTTTTCTTGCTAAAAAATATGAGAATACGAAAGTAGACTTAGAAGATCTAGTAAGTATTGGCACCATTGGACTAATAAAAGCAATTAACACTTACAGTATGGATAAGAATATAAAATTGGCAACCTATGCATCAAGATGTATAGACAATGAAATTCTCATGTATCTAAGAAAAAATAAAAAAGTAAAAACAGAAGTAAGTTTTGATGAATCATTAAGTTTTGATGTCGATGGAAACGAGTTACACTTAGAAGATATTTTGGGAACTGATGCCGATATTGTAACTAAAAATATTGAAGAAAGTAATGACAAGAAATTAATGCTAGAGGAAATAGAAAAACTCAACAAAAGAGATAAAAAAATAATGGTAATGCGTTATGGATTAATGGGAGAAGAGGAAAAAACACAAAAAGAAGTAGCAGAGATACTTGGCATCAGCCAATCGTATATATCTAGAATAGAAAAAAAAGTTATTAAAAAACTAAGAACAATTATTAAAGTTTAAAATAGAACTTATCATATATAAGAGGCTACATTTAAAAATTTTTCATAAAAAGTACTATCAAAAACGAAAATTTAAAACTCTCTATAGTAAATACAGTAAAGATACTGATACAAGTGTTTTTTTTAGTAATAAAATAGAATGAGATAGATGAAGTAAGAGAAGAAAAAATTACACAATCAAGACAAGATAAATGTGAATTCTTTTTCTTTTTTTATATAAAAAAATTTAATAAAACTTTTCTTATGGTATAATATTTAATAGAGGTGATAATATGAGAGTGATCATTAGTGCTGGAGGAACCGGTGGTCATATTTATCCTGCTTTAGCAATAATCAATAAACTCAAAGAACGTCATAAAAAATGTGAGATTTTATATATCGGAACAACAGATAGAATGGAAGCTTCTTTAATTCCTTCTTTAGACATTAAATATGTAGGCATTCCAATGAAAGGACTCAACAGGAAAAATATCTTTAAAAATCTTAGTGTAATTAAATCTTTCAACGATGGAATCAAAAAATGTAAAGAAGTAATGCAAGAGTTTAAACCAGACGTAGTACTAGGAATCGGTGGATACATAACAGCCCCTGTCATCATAGCGGCTCATAAGCTAGGCATAAAAACATTTATACATGAGCAAAACTCCATACCGGGACTTTCTAATAAAATTTTAAGAAGATATGCCGATGTGGTAGGGGTATCACTAAAAGAAAGTATGAAATACTTTAAAGGAAAAAACGTAATATTCACTGGAAATCCAAGAAGTGAAGAAGCCTCTTGTGCTAAACCAGTAAATAAATCAAAATACGGATTAACAGAATCTAAAAAATTAGTGTTATTTGTAATGGGAAGCTTAGGCTCACTTACGATAACAAATCTAATGAAAACAATTATTCCATCTTTTAAGGGAAAAGATTATGAAGTACTTTTTGTGACCGGTAAAAATTATATAAATTCATATAAAGAAATTAACATCCCCCATAATGTCAAATTAGTACCAAGTCTAGATGATATGCTAAATGTAATGAAAAAAACAGACTTAATTGTAACCAGGGCTGGGGCTTCTACTATTGCTGAAATCACAGCAATAGGAATCCCGGCAATCATAATACCTTCTCCTTACGTAACACATAATCATCAAGAAAAAAATGCCGAAATTTTACAATCTAATAATTCAGCAATCGTTATAAAAGAAAAAGATCTTAATAAACAAAACCTAATTGATACTATAGACTCCTTACTTTCTTCAAAGGAAAAACTCTTAATCATGAAAAAAAACAGTAAGAGTATGGGAGTCATTGACAGCGCTACTAAAATAGTAGAAATAGTTGAAGACTTAGTAAACGGGAGGTAAAATGAATAATATAGTTGAATACATAGATAAAAATGCTATCGGAAAATATGTAGAAAATGTTAGTCTATCCAAATTTACTACATACAAAGTAGGAGGAATAGCAAAAATAATCGTATATCCTAAGAATGAAAAAAAATTAATCATGCTATTAAAAGAGCTAAAAAGAACGAAAACAAAATATAAAGTCCTAGGAAATGGTTCGAATACATTATTTAGTGATAAGGAATTCAATGGAGTCATTATCAAACTAGATAATTTTGATAACATTGCCATTTTTGGAAATTTAGTAAAAGCAGGAAGTGGAGTAAACTTAATCAGACTTAGTCATCTTACCATTAAGAAGTCTCTTTCCGGATTAGAATTTGCAACTGGAATCCCAGGAACGGTTGGGGGAGCAATTTATATGAATGCTGGAGCATACAAAAGTGATATGGGATACGTCGTTAGAAGTATTAGAGTGATAACACCAAAACTAGAAATCATTACGATGACAAACAAAGAACTCATGTTTCACTATCGAACCTCTTTTTTACAAAAAAATCCAGGGTACATCTGTCTAGAAGCAACAATCCAGCTAAAAAAGGGAAATAAAAATGAAATGTTAGAAATCGTTCGTGATAGAAAAGAACGTCGTCTTGCTAGTCAGCCATTAGAATTCCCATCTGCAGGCTCTGTATTTAGAAATCCTGAAAACTTATTTGCCGGGAAACTAATTGAGGACTTAGGATACAAAGGATTAATGAAAGGAGGAGCCAAAGTAAGTGAAAAACATGCCAATTTTATAATCAACTATAATCATGCTACTAGCCAAGATATAAAAGATTTAATTTTATTTATAAAAGAACAAGTCAAAGAAAAATATAATATCGATCTAAAAATAGAACAAGAATTTGTTAATTGGGAGTAATTTATGGCAAAGAAAGTAATTAAGAAAAAAAAATTAAAATTATTACCTGCAATCTTATTTTTAATAATAGGAGTTTTTCTATACTTTCTTATAAAAGCCGCTTTAGAATTTAAAATTCAAAACATCTATATTCATAATACAAAATATTTAAATGATGAATACATTATTGAAACCGCTAATATCGAAAACTATCCTAGTTTCATTCTAAATTTTTCTTGGGATATCGAAAAAAAATTAGAAGCCAGCCCTTATATAAAAAAAGCAACTGTCAGGAAAAGTTTTTTAGGAGTAATCGATATCTATATTGAAGAAAGTGCCGTTCTTTTCTACAAAGAATACGATAATAAATACGTGTTAGATACCTTAGAAGAGGTGGATACCCTGATTTATAATTTTTCAAGTGTTAGAATAATTAACTATGTTCCAGATACCGTTTATGAAGAATTTCTTCCACTTTTTTCAAAAATAGACTCTGATGTAAGGGATAAAATATCTCAAATAAAATATGACCCGAGTGAATATGATGATGCTAGATTCCTATTATACATGATTGATGGAAACTATGTATATGTCACTCTTACCAAATTAGATTCACTTAATTATTATAACGAAATTTATCCAACTCTAGATGGAAAAAAAGGAACCTTATACTTAGATTCCGGAAATCATTTTCAAGAATTTTAAAAGAACACAAACGTGTTCTTTTTTAATAATACATATTAGGAAAATTATAATACTGATAAGAAAAAGGCGTGAAAACAGGATAGTAGAAAACTCTTCTGTTATTCCAATTATTACTCCATAAACTTCCTGCAATTCCTCCTAATACAAAAGGAACAAATCCCCCTTCAAAGAATCTATCACCGCTTCTTGCATTATAGTATCCATTATGATATCCGTACATAGAAACCTCCTCATAATATTCTATGCATCATGATAATCAGTTGTCTTCCTTTTTTAATCTTATAAAATTGATACTAGGATGATTAAACAATCTCATGTGATACTTCGTATTTCCAATCCCACCAGAAATCAATAGATGTGTATTTTCTATCGTATAATAACTATCAATATATTTTTTTGAACCAATTTTTTTCATCATAGGACCAATAAACGGTAGTCTTACTTGACCATTATGAGAATGTCCTGCAAGTATCATATCGGGACTAAAATTAGAAACGATATCATCAGCATTATCAGGCATATGCGTTATCACTAAGGTAAATATACTAGTATCGCTCTCTTTTTTTAAAGATGAATATAAAAAGTTCTCATCATTTACTCCGATTAACTGGAAATAGGAATGATTACAATATATTTTCTTCACACTATTATCTAATATTTCAAAATTGCTATTAGTCATAATTTCATGAAATATTTCTCCATCTTCTTCCCCCTTTATAGAATACTTTCCAATCGTATACTCAATATTACTAAATTCTGTAATAAAAAACTCTTTTTCTTCTAGTGAAATAGAATACTCACTATCCACTAAATCACCAGTAAAAATAACAATATCTGGATGAGTATGATTAATCATATTTACCAACTTTGTAATCGTATCTTTGGAACTATATTCATTGTAATGGATATCAGAAAAATGAATTATTTTTATTCCGTGAAGATCATCTGTTAATTTATTACTATAAAACGGATATTCTCTTACCACAATTCCCATATTCCCTATATATCTAAGAAGAAGATAGCCTATAGAAAATAGAATAAACAAAGGAATAAAAATCCATCCCAATACTTTTAATATTTTTCTATTTCTCTTCTTTTTCTCTTCCTCTTCTATTTCTTCGGCTATTTTCTCATTTAACTCTGTTCTTTTTAACATAAAATCATACCGGTTCCGACGATGGACAAAATAGTAAGAATTCCATTATGCAGCATATGAACAAATATACTAGTAAAAATATTATCGGTCTTATAATAAAGAGCGGCAAAAGCAATCCCCAAGGAACTATACGGTATGATATATAAATAATCATACAAAGACGTAACAGAAGATATTACATGAAGTGCCCCAAAAATAATCCCAGAAAGCAAAATGTATTCCATCTTTTTAGGGAAGACATCCCGAAAAGCCTTTCTAAAAATCATCTCTTCCGTAAATGGTGCTAACACAGTAGTTAAAAATAAAGCAATAAACGGAACAGAGGTAATAATATCTTGAACACCTGCTTCATTATTAGCTATTTTAACAGGTGAAAAAGTACTAATTAAAATATTGGATACAGCCATTGCACAAAGCCCAATAAGCCAATATTTTATAGAAATATCCGCCATATCCCAAAAATTCTTTATAAACTCTTTAAATTTTGATATCAATTCTTTTCTATACATTAAAAAAATACAGATTGCCATAAACGAATTGGAAAATGCCTGTAGTGCATATAATGTAGTATCACTGGCATTAACGACATCGATATCAAACAAAAAAATAGGTACTAGTTGCACAAGATAAGAAAAGAAAAAAAGTAGTAATGATATGATTAATCGCATAATATTTTTATATTTATTAAAAAATTCCATATATCCTCCAAATACTATAATTTAATTTTAATAGTAGAACAAATTTGTGTCAACTTATTTTATATTATTGTATGATTAGTAAAAAAAATAATGTATAATGAATAAATGAAGGGAATGGTTTTATGAAATATTATTGTTTAGGAATAAAAGGGGCTGGTATGAGTACCTTAGCAAATATATTGTCTGATTTAGGAAATACGGTAATTGGCTACGACGATGTAAAAGATTCTAAATTTACAGAAGAGGGATTACATAAAAGAGGAATTAAAATTTATTATGATACCAATCACAAATTAGATCAAGACATGATTGTTACTTATTCTGTAGCATTGAGTAAAGATCACAAAGAATTACAAAGAGCAATTAAATCAGGACTTAAAGTAGTGAAATATAATGATATTTTAGGAAGCATTACTGCTATGTTCGAAAGTATTTGTGTATCTGGAACGCATGGAAAAACGACCACTAGTTCACTAATTACCCATATTCTAGATAAAATTTATAAAGTAAATTACTTTATTGGAGATGGTACAGGATATGCAAGTAAAGAAAATAAACTATTTGTAATTGAATCAGACGAATTTAATAGACATTTTTTAGCATATCATCCGAGTTATACAGTAATTACCAATATTGAATTAGAACACACGGAAATCTACAAAGACATTAATGACATAATAGACACATTTACAACTTTTGCCAACAAAACTAGTAAAGTCATTGTAGCTTGTGGAGATAATGCTTACATAAGAAAAATGAACTTTAACAAAAAAGTTTTGTTTTACGGACTAGATGAAAATAACGATATATATGCAAAAAATATTGTTCTGAATGAAAAAAATTCCTCTTTTGATGTATATATTGAAAAAAAATTCTTCGGGCACTTTAGCATCCCATTATATGGAAAACATATGATTTTAAACACTCTTGCTGCTATTGCAATTTGTAACTTACAAGGAGTAAATAAAGATACCATCAATCAACATCTTCAAACTTTTACAAATGCTAAAAGAAGATTTGCAGAAGAAGTGGTAAATGGAACAATTATAATAGATGATTATGCTCATCATCCAACGGAAATAAAAGCAGCCATAGAAGCAGCCAGGCAAAAATATCCAAATAAAAAAATAATAGCCGTATTTAAGCCAAATACTTATTCTAGAACAGAAAAATTTTATAAAGAATTTGCCGATTCACTAAATATAGCTGATAAGGCATATTTAACAGAAATAGATTGCAATAGAGAGAAAAAAGAGGACTACTCTAACGTTACTTCTAAAGTAATTTTAAATTTATTAAAAAATGGTGAGATGATTAGTACAGAACAGATGGATAAACTTCTTAAACATAAAGATGATGTTATTTGCTTTATGAGTTGTGCTTCTATAGAACATATGAAAGAAGAATATAAAAAACTACTTTTAAAATAAAACTTTAACAATTTTTACAAATGCTATATAATAGTAATATAATATTTAAAGTGAGGTGCAGTTATGGATTTTGGTATCAAAAACTCCCTAGACTTATATAAAAGATTAACTCCTGCCATGAATTGCAAAGTAAGAGAATTATCCAGATACAATATGAAATACGTAAAAAAAGAGGATATATGGAATTATTTATTGAAAGAAAAATGGAACGAGGGAAAAAAACTTAGCTTAGCAGAAATGGTTGATGACATTCTAAATTTAGATAATGGAAAATTAGATAAATTTATAAAAAGAAAACTAGAACAAACAAAAACGAATATATGCAAAGATGAAGTAGAACTCTTGTAAGGAGTGTTGTTTTATGACAAAAGATTATAGTAACTATACAATAGACGATTTGATAAAAAAAGCAAGTTCGTATATTGAAAATGAGAGAGAATTAGAAAAAATAAGAAAGGCATATCAATTTGCCGAAGAAAAACATTTAGGACAATATCGGGCAAGTGGAGAAGCTTATATTTATCATCCTCTTTGTACTGCTATGATACTAACTACAGTCTCAGCGGATTGTGATACCATCTGTGCTGGGCTAATGCATGATGTCATAGAAGATTGTGACGTTACCAAAGCAGAATTAGAAGAGCAGTTTGGTAAAGAGGTAGCCAAATTAGTAGATGGGGTTTCTAAAATAAGCAAAATGCATTTTTCGACTGAAAATGAAGCCTTAATCGAATATTACAAAAAAATCATCGTCGGAATGAGTGAAGATGTTCGAGTAATCATTATTAAACTTGCTGATCGACTTCATAACATGAGAACATTATGGGCTCTTCCTACGGATAGACAAAAAATAAAAGCCAAAGAAGTTCTAGAAATATTGGCACCAATTGCTCATCACTTAGGTATTCACAAAATAAAAAGTGAACTAGAAGATCTATCACTTAGATATTTGAAACCGGATATTTTCTATGATATTGCCGAAAAACTAAATACTACTAAACTAGAACGTGATAATGCTGTATCAGAAATGATCGACACTGTTAGTAAAATGTTAAAGGAGCATAACATAAAATTTGAAATAAAAGGAAGAAGTAAAAGTATTTACAGCATTTATAAAAAAATGGAAGGTGGAAAAAAATTCAGTGAATTATATGATCTTTTAGCACTTAGAATTTTAGTGGATACTGAACAAGAATGTTACAGTGTTTTAGGAATTATTCACTCTAAATTTAGACCGATCCCAAAAAGATTTAAAGATTACATAGCTATGCCGAAAGTAAATGGCTATCAGTCACTTCATACTACAATATTTGGAATAGAAGGATTTTTATTTGAAGTACAAATTAGAACACATGCCATGGATGAGGTAGCAGAAAATGGAGTAGCAGCTCACTGGGCATACAAAGAAAGAAAAAATTTACAAGGGCAAGCTCAAAATTCTACCGAAGCTAAATTACAGTTTTTTAAATCTATTATGGAACTAGATGAAGAAAAAATGAGTAGTGAAGAATTTGTCAACAGTGTCAAAGACGAAATATTAAACAATAACATCTATGTCTTTACTCCCAAGGGAGATATCTTTGAACTACCGAAAGGATCCACTCCAGTCGATTTTGCTTATAAAATTCACACAAAAGTAGGAGATACGATGGTCGGAGCCATAGTAAATAATAATATAGTTCCTCTTAATTATGAATTAAAAGATAATGACATTGTAAAAATAATAACAAATAGAAATTCAACTCCATCAAAAGAATGGATTTCTCTTGCCAAAACTACACAAGCAAGGAATAAAATTAGAAATTTTTTTGTACGAAGTGAAAAAGATATATATATAGAAAGAGGAAAAGATTCCATAGAAAAAGAGTTACGTAAAAAGAAATTATCTTTCAGTGAATTCTTTAACGAAGAAAATACTAATCTTATTTTAAAGGATACTAAAGTAGCCGATTTAGATGAATTATTTTTATCCATTGGAAACAATAAATTTAGTTCCTCCTACGTTATTAATATTATTCTAAAAAAAGAACAACCAATTGAAGTAAAACTAAAAACTCCACCAAAAAATATAGATGCCGATATTATTGTAGAAGGAATTGATAAAATAAAAGTAAATATTGCTAACTGTTGTAATCCTCTTCCGGGAGATGATATTATTGGCTATATTACTAAGGGAAATGGAATTAGTGTTCACAGGAAAAATTGTCCAAATCTAGAATATTTGGATAATAGAATGGTCAGTGTGAAATGGAACAATAAAGTAAACAATAAATATTTAACGACCATTATCATTTATATTACAGCCTATGACAAAGCAATGCTAGAAATGATGCAAAAAGCAAATATTCACAATATCTCTATTGACAATATCAAAACACTTAGTAAGGGAGACATTTTTATGTATGAAGTGGACTTATGGGTAAAAAGTATTGAACACTTAAACAATTTCATAAGAGATATAACTTCTTTTAAATATGTAGAGGATGTAGTAAGGGTGATGAAATGAGAATCGTAGCACAAAGAGTAATCAATTCTAGCGTTGAAGTAGAAGATAAAGTAGTAGGAAGTATTGGGAAAGGACTCATGATTCTTGTATCATTTACTTATGGAGATGATTTCGACACTATTGATTACATGGTAAATAAAATTCTTAATTTAAGGATATTTGATGATGAAAATAAAGTCATGAATCTCTCTGTAAAAGATATCCAAGGAAGCATCTTGTCCATTTCTCAATTTACCCTATATGCAGACACGAAAAAAGGAAATCGACCAAGTTATATAAACGCCTTGAAATCTGAGGAAGCAGTGAAACTATATAATGCTTTTAATGAAAAATTGTCTCAATTTATTAGGGTAGAAACAGGAATATTCGGAAGTGAAATGAAAGTTTCTCTTGTAAATGATGGACCTGTTACTATAATTATAGAAAAATAGGAGGGTTTATGTTTAAAGATAAGTTAAATTTTAAGTTACTTAACATACTAATTTTTGCTGTACTTGTTTATTTAGCACTAATTACTATGAAATATTGGGGAGGATTTATTTCAACAATATTCTCCATCACATTACCATTTTTAATAGCTTTTGGAATTGCTTATTCACTTTATCCTATTGTAAGGAAGTTAAAGAAAAAAGGACTCAGCAATAGATTATCCGTGGCTATTGTTGCTATTAGTGTAATTTTTATCATAATAGGATTAATTGCCATTACCGTCCCTCTAGTTTACGATCAATTAGTATTATTATCGAAAACGATAGGGGAGGTTATTGTCGATGTTTCTAGTAAATTCGAGATTAATCTAGGTGAATTCCAAGCAACGGTAAATGGTATTTTAGATGACCTTATAAAGTCAGTTGGAAAATACGTCTCTGATGGAACTTTTGATTTTGTAGGAAAATCGATTGGTTATATCACAAATGCCATGATTGTCTTAATTGTATCTATTTATTTTTTAGCAGATATGGAAAAAATTAGAAAAGAAGTAAAATTATTTCTAACTAGTAACAAAAAAAGAAGAAAAACCTACAATTACATAAGAGCTTTAGATAAAGAGCTAGGGCAATATTTAAATGGATTAGCAATTTCGATTGGTATTCAATTTGTAGAATATGCTTTACTATTTAAGTTAGTAGGACATCCTAACTGGCTATTACTAGGAATATTAGCATCTCTTACTAGTGTAATTCCTTATTTTGGAGGAATATTTACTAATATAGTTGCAATTATTTTAGCATCTGTAGTATCAACTCCACTATTTATAGCAACCATTTTAATTTGTTTAATATTCTCTAATGTAGATGGTTATATCATTTCACCTAAAGTATATGGGAAAACAAACAATGTGGAACCTCTATGGACCATTTTTGCCGTATTTGCTGGAGGAGCTTTATTTGGAATTATAGGAATCATGATATCATTGCCACTTTATATTGCATTAAATTGTACATTCAAATTTTATAAAGAAGATATTTATGATAAATTAGAAGATATAAAAGAAGAGAGAAATTCATAAAAATAGACTATTGCAAAACTTTGTAATAGTCTTTTTTAATATATAAATTCAAGAAACACTCCACAATAAATATGAAAAAATACTAGTTCTTAAAATCTAGTATTTTACGTCATTTCACTAAAAACTTTTTTATCGTAAATGTGCTGAGTATCATCCAATTTTTCTAATTGTTCGGTTGTTATTAAAAAATAATCATGATACAAAGCATTTTTCTCTGTATCATCAAGCACAGGATCATCCCAAGTAAGATCTAAATGATACCAATTGCCATCAAGATAAACCGCATTCCAAACATGATTTTCACTAACAACTTTGTAATTAGGAATATGATAATAATTCAAAAATAATGCCATAGCATCAGCATAACCACTACATATTCCATATCCTTCGAATAACACACCATAAGCAGTATTGGAAGAGTACTTTATCACATTATGATCAGCTCTTTCTTTATCATATCTGGTATTGTTGATAATATAGTCATGTATAATTCTTATGATTTCCCGGTTATCTTTTTCTTCCTTTACTTCATTTTTTACAATCTCTTCAATTTTCTGATTAATCTCATTGATTTCTACATCTGTATAAGTTTTAATAATTTTTAACTTAACCCTACCTAGGGAATCATATGATGTCTCAATGGTATCAAAACTATTAAACGGATGGACAAAACCATTAATATTAGATAAATCCTGCTGATTATTAGCAATAGCCACCACATCTTTAATACAAGACGAATATTCACTTGGACAGTAAAATTCAAAATGATTCACACCACTATTTATAACAGTAAAATACAAATCTAATAAATCCTCTTTCTCTTTGATATCAAAACTATCCACATTTTCCACATAATCAAAGTCATATGTTAAAAAATAAGAATTTCTCTCCTCAAAAGTAACTTCCTTCTTTTGAATAACATTTTCTATTATAATATCAGTTATTTGACCTCTATAAACATAAATTGCCACCAAAATGCCAAATAAAACAATCACAGTTATCACTTTTTTCATTTTATCACCTATGATTATTTTATCATAAAATAATCAAATTAATATCAATTTGTAAAAAATAACAAATCATCTATGTAAAATAAAAAAGAAGTTAAGCAACTTCTTCCATTTTATTTCTCATTTTTGTTAATCTAGATTTTTCTCTTGCAGCTTTATTTTCATGGATTAAACCACTAGATAGAGCTTTATCAATATTCTTAATAGCTATATTTAATTTTTCTGTAGCTGCATCTTTATTCCCACTTTGAACCTCTTTTACGAATTTCTTTACAGAAGTTTTTGTTTTTGTTGTAATTACATTATTATTCTCAGCTTTTTTAGCACTAGTTTTTACTCTTTTTTTAGCACTTTTTATATTTGGCATTTTTTCACCTCACTTTTAAACTACATCTATATTAGCAAAAAAAGGAAGAAAATGCAAATAAAAGTTTCAGTATTTGGGAAAATATATAATAGGTGATATGATGGGACATGAAATTGATCTTTCTAGTTTCACAATAAGATGTGATTTAATCAGTGAAACAATAGAAAATAAAAAAGTAGACGGAATAGAAGTAGAAAAAAGTAATCATAACGATATAAAAGTTGAAAGAATTTATGTGCAGCCAGAAAAAAGTGCCATTTTAAATAAGAAAAGTGGATTATACACTACTATTTTTTTTGATGATGTTACTGATTATGAAAACAGAAAAAAATTAATAAAAGTAGTGACTAATGAATTGAAAAGAATTCTAATTAAAAAAAATATTTTAGGGAAAAATGTATTAGTAGTAGGATTAGGCAACGACTCATCCACTCCAGATGCATTAGGACCAAAAACAATCAAAGATATTATCGTAACAAGACACCTTTTTAATCTGAAAGAAGTAGACGTTGAAGAAGGCTTCAGTAATGTATCTGCATTTTCTCCTGGTGTTTATGCTACTACGGGGATTGAAAGCTTTGATGCTATTAAAGGACTAGTAGATAGAATTCATCCGGATTATATCATTGCCATAGATGCTTTAGCCTCATCAAGTGTAGAAAATATAAATAGAATAATACAAATCACTGATTCTGGAATAGAACCAGGAAGCGGAATAGGAAATAATAGAAAGGAAATATCTTCAAAATCATTAGCAATTCCTGTTATTGCAATTGGTATTCCTACCGTGGTAGATGCAGTTACCATCGTAAATGACACCATATCTTTTTTAATAAAAAAAATAAGCTATAATATCATGAATATCGATAACCCTAAAAATAAATTAATCAATCCTAATAACTTTAATTATTTAGACATTAATTATAGTTTAGATAAAGAAGAGAGAAAAAAATATTTAGGCTTATTAGGAGAACTTAAAGAGCACGAAATGAAAGAGCTACTTCAGGAAGTTTTAACACCAATAGGATACAATTTTATGGTAACTCCTAAAGAAATTGACTTTTTAATAGAAAAACTATCTATTGTTTTATCTAAATCGATAAACAACGTATTACATGATAATTTAAAAAATAATAAACAATAAAATCTTTATATGACAAATTATTACATATATTAGTAATATACTGCTAGTGATGGTGATAATTTATGAGAAAAAAAAGTATAAAGATTTTTTTTATGATAATAACATTAATTCTTTCTTTCGTTTTTACAATTAGATGGTTAGACGATATAAATATAAAATTAGATGAGTCCACTTTAGACAAATTAATAGCAAATTCTAGCAATTTAAACAGTGAGAACAAAATTATTAATTCGATTGTAAAAGGAATTACGGATACTACTTATTTAGATCCTGTTGCTATCATATTAAAGAAATATTCTTCTGATGACTCTATGAATACTGAAAATAAAGAACCATTAGAGAATGTATCCTCATCCCAAGATAACAAACCTTTAATTTATATTTACAACACACATCAAACAGAAAAATATGCTAGTACAAGTGAAATAAATATAAATTACTCTGTTTTAGATGCTAGCTATTTACTGCAAGAAAAACTAAAAGAATATAATATTAATTCCATAGTAGAAACAGCAAGTATTAAAGATGTATTAGATACCAACAACTGGAATTATGCTAGTAGCTATAAAGTGTCAAGAATGTACTTAGAAAAGGCAAGAAAAACTACCCCTAGTTTAAAATACTTTATCGATCTCCATAGAGATTCTGTCAGTAAAACTATCAGTACTGTCGAAATAAACGGCAAAAAATATGCAAGAACCATGTTTCTTTTAGGATTAGAAAATATTAACTATCAAGAAAATGCTAAAGTATTAAATATTTTAGAAACTTGGCTTAATAATAACTATCCGGGGCTTAGCAGAGGAATCTATGAAAAAAAAGGAAGCGGGGTAAACGGAATATATAATCAAGACTTTTCTACAAATTGTATTCTAATAGAGGTAGGAGGAGAGTATAATACTACAGAAGAAGTATCTAACACAATAGAAGTCATTGCAAAAATGCTTAATGAATATATGGGAGAGTCTATATGAAATATATCAAAATATTAAAAGGATTATCAGTATTTTTATTTCTATTCTTTATCTTTATATATATCGTTGGTAGTAGTGGTTTTTATGAATACAAACTAAATGAGAAGAAAGTTCTTACAGAAGAACAAATAAAACGGTTCGAAAATGATGTCAATAGTGGAATAAAAATAGATATTAATAACTATATTACTAAAGAAAAAAACTACGACAATGCCTTTACAAAGGCCAGTAGAGACATCTCTTATTACATTAGTAGAGGATTCGAAGAAACTTTCAAATATTTGTTTCGATATATTGACAATAACTAATTTTTTGGACTTTCATTTATAAAGAAAGATAAATAGATAACGAAAATTATCTAATACGATCTTTCTTTTTTTATCCATGAGGAATTTTCTTTATAAAAAAATCCACAAAAAAATATCTAAGGAAACATTCGTACAAATAACAAAGGTAATAATTTGCAAATGCTAATATGAGAAGACCTACAAAGAGAATTCTCCATTGTCAAAAACAGTAAAAATGTGGCAAAATCATAAAAAAAATTTATCTATAGAATTTTGGCTTACTATTCTATAGCACTAATAAATAATTAGAAAACATATTAAAAATAGCCAATCTAAAAAAGTTTTAGTTAATTAAAAAAGTATTTCTCTTTTTTTCTTTTCTCTGGTATAATCCCAAATTTAACACTTTTTAGAAAGTAAAAACTCCCTAATCCCCTGTTTATGCAGGTTTAGAGAGTTTTTTGTATTCTTGAAAAGTGAGTAATTTTTTTAAGATTTGGTTTGTTTACAAATTTTTTTTAAATTTTTATAAGTAATAATTTCATAATCAGTTCGAAAATTGAATTTTTCATGTAATAAATCAGTTAAGTCTGTTCTGGTATAGATGGGAATATACTCGTCATGATCTTTTAACAAATTCATATTTTTTAAAGTGTCGGTAATATCTATAACTGTATATTTTTCATCAATTCTTTTTTCTAAATATCTATAAATTACTAAAGCAAGAAAACATGTAAGAAAATGTGCTTTAATTCTGTCTTCTCTAGATAGGTGTACGGGTCTTGCTTTAAATTCACTTTTCATAATTCTAAATGATTCTTCTATTTCCCATCTTCTTGTGTTTATTTTAATAATGTCTTCTACGTCGTCTTCTAAATTGGTACATACCGCATATAAGCCATCGTAATTTGCCTCTTCATTAATTTTCTCTTGATCTAAAGAATAATGATTTTCTTCGGCAGCTTCTCCAGTTTTTGTTGTAGAAATAATAGAAATAAATCTCTTTGGATCATTTTCATTATATTTACCTATTTTTCGGGGATGATTCTCTATAATTTTTAAAGCTCTATTAATTTGATGTTCTCTTATATTTTTTTGATATACTTGATATTTAGGAGAATAGGTAATAATGAGTCTTTGTTCTAATCCATTTTCTTTTATCCATCTTTCTTTATAAAAAACATGGTGATAAAATTTTTTTATTAAATCTTCATCTTCTCTTAATTTAGAAATGTTATAGGTTTTATCACTTCCTGGTAATTTCCAACCACTTGTTAAATCTAGGGACCAATCTTTTAAAAATTGTTTTAATTTTTTTAAGGATTGAGTAGTAACAAATTTTCTTATATTTGTGTCATTAAACTTTCGGTTACTATTACTAGATAATCCTGCATCAGTACAAACAACTATTTCAGGATTATGAAAATCTTCAATAATCCTTTTTTCTAAAGGTTGTAAAGTTTCTTGTTCACTTTTGTTTCCAGGGAAAGTATCGAAAGTAAGAGGAATGCCATCTCCATCCATGAATAAGCCCATTTCAACAATAGGGTTTGGTCTATGTTCTTTACTTTTTCCATACTTTCTAAACTCGTCTTCTTCCTCTATTTCAAAATAATAATTAGTACAGTCATAAAATAACACTTTACTATTCCTCTTAGAGTACTTTAAACTATTGTGATAAAGTTCAGATTGAATAAAATAGCTTTCTTTAGATAATATTTCTAAACTTCTTAGAATATGTTGATATTCAAAGTTAGGAGATTCTAAAAAGTTTTTAGATAATTCTAAAGTTTTTAATTTAGAAGATGGATAAATAATACGAGAATAAATTAACTTAGATAATATATCATTTAAATCGTATTTAAATTGATATCTATTCGTAATATCATCACAAATACGATTTAATCCTAATTTGTAATAAATATCTTGTAAAAAGAAGTATCCAATATTATAAGCATGTTGTATGTTTTTGGAAATTAATTTATTTGGAGAGTAAGATTTAATAATCTTTCTAGTACCTTCTTTTTCTTGCTTATTTAAATTATCAATATATTTTTTAACCCATATATAGGGATCTTCTCCATTAGCACGTTGCTTTACATTTTCAAAAGTCCCTAATTTTTCAACTACTTTAGAAGAGTGTTTTTTATCAATATATGTAGATTGAATAATATACCAAGATTCAGAATTTTTATTTTTCGTAATTTTTAAACGCATAACATCACTACCTTACAACAATATTATACCAGTTACTCATAAATTACTCGACACTAAATTTTAAAATTTGACAAAAAAATAACCATTTGACCATGGTTTGAAAAGATTTTTGTTTTTAAAAGTGTTAAATTCCCGTGTTAAATTCCCGAAAAAAGTTTTAGTTAATTAAAAAAGTATTTCTCTTTTTTTCTTTTCTCTGGTATAATTAAAGGGTATAATCATATAATCGAGAAGGTATGGTTTTATGATATAATGGATAGATAGAAAAAGCATAAGAAAAAATAGTCAAAGAGAACCTGTTATCAAATAGATTTTAGACCCTTTATCGAAAAAACGTTACGATACCTTTAAGATACATAAAATATTCTGAAGTCTATCAAAAAATAAATAAAAAATTTTATCTAGTTATGATAAAGAGTCTAGAATTTAAAACAAGGTCCTGATAACAAGAATGATTAAAATATAATTTCTTTTATAGAAAAATGGTGAAGGTATGAATAAGAAAATGAGCAATGATCAAAATATAAGAAATTTGAAAAAAAGAGAAATTCTTCGAATTTTAATAATTATCTTTTCTATTGTTACAATTATTTCAGCTCTAGCCAATCTTTTTTATGATTTTCATATTGCATTTGGATTAATTTCTTTTGTCATCACGGTAATTTTAAATAAAATAAGAGAAAAAACATTAATAAATAAAAAAGATAATCTAAAAGAAATAAAAGAAGAGATAGAAAAAAATAAGAAAAAATTCGAAAAAAAGTAGGGTGAAATTTATGAATAATGAAAGTGGAAACATTGTGATTAATAGTGAAGAGATCATGTCTGCTGTTAGTATTCTAGATGAGTCGTTGAATACTTTGCAAGGAAGCATGCAGTCATCTATCGGCAGTAGCTTTACTCCTCTTATTGAAACAGACCTTTTTACAGAGGGAATCAATAAGATTGCCAAGCAAATAGATAGTTTAGCTACTAGTAATCAAAATCTAATGTCTAAGATTACGGTTCATGCTGAGGAATTTGCTAGTCTAGAACAAGAATTAGAGCAATATGCAACGGACTTTGCCACAAATTATTCCAATTATTCTAATGGTTACAGTGGTGACTACTCCAATATTGCAGATATGATTGTGAATGATATCATGGATGGAAAGTCTGTCAATGAAGGGGATATTTTATCTTCTATTCCTAAATTAACAAGCACAGAACAAACTAAATTGATTGAATTTATCAAAATAAACAAAGATAGCAACACCACCCTCCAAGAGTTATTACTAAATCCGGAAAAATCTGGTGCGCTGCTTGTGCTATTAAAAAAGTTTTATGGGGATACTAACACAGATTTGACAGAAGCAATATCCGAAAACTCTTACACTGCTCAGAAACTGCTTCTTCAAGCAATTATCTCTTCTGAATTACATGAAACAGTATTAGATAATAAAACAATCTTATCAGCAAAAGAATACTTAACTGCCATTGCTAAAGAAAACAATATTACCTTTGAAGAGCTAGTATTAGAAAATAAAAATGAAAAAATTCTATTAGATGCCATTGTAAAAGCTTATGACGGAGATGCACTAGGAGGATACAGTGTAGATAGCCAAGAAATAGAAGCTATTAGAGAGGCAGTAGATACTATAGCAACCCAAAATAACGTAGGGGTTGATGCAATCTTAACAAATCCAGAGTATTTGGATGAGTTAAAAGGTATATAGGAGGTCATCATGAAAGTAGAAGCAAGACTGAATTACAATGAATTAAATAAAATTGGAAATGTAGTTTATAACAGAGCGGATGAATTAGAATCAGCTTTAGAATCCATGTTGAACCTAATAGAAACGATTCCTGAGTATTGGGATGGAATCGATGCTAGAAATTTTATTTCAAATACAACCACTTATATAAAAAATACAAAAATAAATGCACGTGAAATAAAAAATATTGGGATTTTAATCAAAAATATTTCACTTAAATATAGAAATTTGGATACAAGCTGGGAGCAAACAATAAAGAAAGTGGTGATTCAAGAATGAATAATAATATAAAAATAGACACAGAAAAATTAAATAGTATTAGAATTTCTCTAAGAGAAAAGTCATTACTTATAAATGAAATATTAGACGACATAGATGAACAGATGAAAAAAATTGATGGTACGACAAATGTATGGCAGGGAAAAGCTCAAAGATCTGTATATGCAAGCTATAAAAGTATAGCAGATTCTTTCCCTAAAATAAAAGAAGAGCTAGAGAATTTTAATAAATTTTTAGATAAAACCAACACAAATTATCAATCGGCAGAAACAAGCATTAATCAAGATATTGAAAATAATGATACGAATTTAGATGTTAATTAGAAAGGATGATGTAAAATGGCCAAATACTTTATCGATCCATATAAAATGTATCACGAAAAGCTAAAAACTGCCCAATCGATAGTTTCTGCTGCTGCTTCCATAAAAGATAATTCCAGTCTAGTAGTATCGACAATATCTAGATTACAATCCCAAATAGAAACTGCCATCTGGGAAGAGTTAGGATATAGACAGCTAGTGACAACCTCAATTCCTGCCTTAAAATCAAGAGCAAGTAAGTTAGATAGTAATATGCAAGCTTTATCTCAGGCCGCAAACCTTACTATCAATGATTTATTGCCAATCCTAATAGAATTTAAGGAAACCGACGAACTTTATGAAACTACGGAAAAAGAATATAGCAGTTTGCAAGAACCAAGCCCAATGTACGAATCAAGATATGATAGCAAAACAGGAAAAAGTGTTCAAACCAATACAAAAACTGATGAATATATTCAATATGAAAACACAAAAGCAGAACTAGAAACAAAATTAAAAGAACTAGAACTTGCTATAGAAACTCTAAAAAATAGTGCGGATTCTAAAGTAGTAGAAATTAAAGCATTAAATGGTCAAGTAGAAGATTTTACTACTGATACATCTGGTGCTATCGTAGAAATTGAAGGGCTTACTCTTACGGAAGATGAACAAGCTTTTATTGAAGCATTAGAAAAATCTATAGCAGAGTATTCAGAAGCAGCAGGAGTGGATTATGATACTCAACTTAGTACTTTAAGTGGATTATATGGAAATGGCAAAACAGTACTTTATAACAATGGTGGAAAAGAATATGGTTATAGTAGACAAATACTAACTTCACATGGAAAACTTGTAACAGTATTTCAACAGGCATGGAATGAAAAAATAAAATTTGTAGATCGAAATACTAATTTAAGTCGTTCTGGTTGCGGGTATAATGCCCTTGCTAGTATTCTAAGTTCGAAATATTCTAATATTACTCCAGAAATCTTATTTAATGCTATGGGAAGAAAATTTTTATATGCAAGTAGTATTAAATCGTATTGTGAAAATGTTTTAGGGATTAAAGTAGGAAGTAGAGAAGAAGTACCGAGAAGTAATTATCAGGCTTACAAAGAACATCTTGTTACAGAAGTCCAAAAAGGAAACATGGTAATGGCAACAGTAAATGCAAGAAAAGATAACAAATACACTGATAATTCCCATTGGGTTGCTATTGTAGATTATGATCCAAGCACTGATTCTTTTTATGTAACTGACTCAGCGGACCCAGAAGGAGCAAATGCTGGACCAATTAGTGTAGATACATTCTTGAAAAATTATTCTGTAAATACAAACGTTATTTATATAGCAGATTCTTCTGGATATATAGCCTAAAAATAAGATGCGGTATGGATATCCATCACATACTATATTTCACTCCATAATTTCTAGAAATCAAAAAAATAAAAAGAAAAACATTGACTTTTTTTTAAAAATATAATAAAATCATGAACGTAAGTGAGAAAAGGAAAGAGATGTATCCACATCCACCTGATTGCGAATAGCTTTGGGTATAATGCCAATAAAGATGAATTCTTATTTTATTGTTATTATAAAAAGTGGATATATTGCGTCCACTTTTTTATATTTATTGGAGGTGTTTTGTATAGCAAATTCAAAGAACAATTTGTTAATTAATG
>CASFCU010000033.1 GCA_949293285.1 uncultured bacterium | reverse complement strand
AGAAATGTATGATGAAAATTATATTAATATGTTATCCGAAATCGATGCTAGAGTATTTGGTTCTATGTTTGAGCAACAATTTTTAAAGACGATGCTTGGTTTTTCCGATGAGAAAAGAAAAAGAGATTTTAAGGCGGATTGCGACTTGCTTGTAGAAGCAGATACTATGCGTGTAATAGATGAAAAACAAGTGCACTTAGAGGATGCTGTTTTGACAATCTTAAAGGAAGAACCGAGTCTATATGATAAATGGGCACAATTTCGTTATGAATTTACTAAAGAAGGACAAGAGATACGTAGGAAAACCACTAGTGAGCTTATTGATGATTATCTTAACAATAAAAACGATAAGAAAGATAATTTGTATCTTGCAATAGTCACAAATAGTAAAAAACTAGAAACGTTAGAGAAAAAAAGACAACAAAAAAATCCTTCAGCAACAATGTAGACTAACAAATTTGAGTTTCGGTAAAATTTAGAAAAAACAAAAAAGTGAAACTGTTTTTATCCACAGATTCACTTTTTTTATATAAAAATAAGGAAAAACCTTCCAAAATTTAGTAAAATTTAATTACTAAAAAACATTTCAACTAAACAAAAATATTGGAGGTGTTTCCCTATGACTAATTATACTATGGATTGTTATGAAACGAAAAGAGAAATTTTAAATTTTTCTAAAAAACTTTCAGAAGGAATAAATAAACAAGGCAAAAAGTTTATTAGTGACATGCAATATGGGCTATCTAAAAGCAAAAGTTGTTTAATCTCTGAAATCTCTAGATCGTTAAATGAAAATATAAAATTAAAAAACACAATAGAAAGATTATGCGATAATCTACAATCCTTAAATAAAGAAGCAGCCAAGGTAATTAAGAAAAATTATCTAAATGAAGTAAGAAAATATTTTCCTGATGAGGCAGTATCAATATTTGATGATAGTGATATATCGAAAAGGTATGGAAAGAAGTTTGAAGATCTGGATCAAATAATAGATGCATCAGATCCAGATAAAACAGTAGTAAATGGATATCATGTGTGTGAAGCAATAATACTAGGTAAAAATGAGAAACAACCGATTAGTGTATATAGTGAAATATACTCTTGTAGGAGTAAAAACTTTGTAAGCAAGAATCAATATACAATGGAAAGTATAGATACTGTAATGAATGTTCTAAAAAGAAGATGCAATATGGTATTTGATAGAGGCTATGATGATAATAAAATAATAGATTATGTAGATCAAAGTGGAAATTATTTCATAATAAGAATGAATGACAAAAGAGTATTTTTATTTAAAGGAAAAAAGAAAAATGCATATAATGAAGCATTAAAGAGAAAAGGGAAAGTAAGAATGGAACTGTGGTTTGAAGATGAAAAGGTAGAAATATCAGTATCACATACCAAAGTGACATTACCCTACAATAAGAAAGATTATGAATTGGTATTTGTATATGGATTAAATGAAGAAAGGCCACTAATATTATTGACTAATAGAACTATTCATTCAAAAGAGGATGTAATCAAAATAGTGAGATTATATTTTTATAGATGGAGAGTAGAAGAATATTTCAGAAGTAAGAAGCAGGAATATGAATTTGAAAATATGAGGGTAAGAACATTAAAAGCGATGAATAACTTAAATTTAATGTTAATGATGCATATGGGACATTTAGGAATGTTGATTGAAGATATGGACAAAAAACTTTTGACAATCAAAATGTTAGAAAGAAGTAAATCATTAAGAAAAAAAGTAAGTGTATGGATTAGTCAAATATCAAGAGGAATAAGTGAGATATTAAAATATGTACATACAGGGATTAAAGAATACCAAAAGATAGAAAAAAGAGAGAAATATAGACAATTAGAATTAAGACTTTAAAAGATTACATAATTGGATAATAGAAAAAAGAACATTTTAACGATGTTCTATATTGTCGTGGATAAATACGAAATTTTAAAATAAGATTTTGAAAAATTTTATGAAAATCCTAAAAACTATTATAACCTTATATAAATTTCCTGTAAAATACCGAAACTCAAATGTTTAGGTTCTTGTAAAATTCTTTATAAAATGTTATCATTAATAGAGTAGAGGGTGAAGAGATGGATTTTATTATTTCGTTTTTTAGGGATACAATTGATGGATTTTGGTATGTTTTATATATACTAGCATGTTTGTTCTTTATTTTTGTTCTTTTAGGTATTGTTGGGGATAGGAAAAGAGCAGTCATTACAGAAAAGTTAAAGGAGAAAAAAGCTAGAGATATTGCTTCTGGAAAAGAAGCTATGATTGCGGCTAGGGAGTCTAAACAAATTCTTGATGTAATGAGTGATGTGCCAGAAGAAACGAATAGAACAAGTCAGACTAATTCTGTTCCTTCTGAAGATTTAACTAAGAAAGAGGAGGCACCTTCTGTTTTGGTAATTGGTGCAGATGGCACTTCTAATATTTCGAATGCTGATGTGGCTGATATGAATTCAAATAGTAAAGATGTAGGACAAGATATGACAAATCCTAACCAAAGTGCGTAAGCTTTACTTAATTGAGGAGGATATATGACAATAACGTTGGATACAATTTTATCTATAATAAATAAAACTATTGATATACTTTTAGTTTGGTTAATTTTTTATTACATATTAAAGAATATGAAGAATAATGTTAAGCTAACTCTTATTTTTAAAGGGGTTTTAGTAATTGCTATTATGAAAGTTCTTAGTGATGTTTTTGGTTTTATTACGATTGGACTTCTTTTGGAGTATGTGATTATGTGGGGACCTCTTGCATTGATTATTGTGTTTCAACCAGAAATTCGTGCAGTTCTTGAACAACTTGGAAGAAGTCAACTTTTGGGAAGACATAAAGTCTTAACGGTCGATGAAAGAGAAAGATTAATATATGAGATTATTCAGTCTGTAGATTATTTGAGAAAGTCTAGGATAGGAGCTTTAATTGTTATCGAGAGAGATGTTAGTTTGAGTGATTATATAGAAAAGGCTAAAAAGATTTACGGTGATTTAACGAGTGAACTTTTGATTGCTTTGTTTTTCCCTAATAATCCAATGCATGATGGTGGTGTCATCATTCAGGGGAATCGGATTAGTTGTGCTGGAGCAGTATTTCCAACTAGTGGTAATGCTAAGTTAAATAAGAGACTTGGGACAAGGCATAGAGCTGCACTTGGTATTGCCGAGGAGACAGACTGTATTGCTTTGGTAGTCTCAGAAGAAACTGGAAGGTTATCTGTTGCTGTTAAGGGTGAACTTTTCTATAATTTATCGTTGGATGATGTTAGAATGATGTTAGTAGATGAATTAAGGCCAAAACAAGAATCTGATTTTGAAGACGAAATAGATGAGGAAGAGATATATGAAGAAAATAAGTAGTGTGATTATAAATTTTTTTAAATCTATATGGAAGTTTTTTGATAAATGGTTAATAACTCCTATCACTAAATTTTTTGTGGGAGCTTATGAATTTTTTAGTAATAATGGTACTGGTATTGAAAAATTATTAATCAATAGACAATCACTAGTTGTTATTTCTTTAATATTTGCATTGATAACTTTTTATGCCATAGATCAGAAACATATTAGTCTTATAGATAATTCAGCAGAGGTTTTATATAATCAAAAAGTTACTGCTAATTATAATGAAGCTTTATATGTTGTAGAAGGAATTCCTGATACAGTGGATGTTACTTTGGTTGGAAGAAGATGGGATGTTTATCTTGCAAAACAGTATCCTATGGATGGTGTTACTCTTGATCTTACGGGTTATACTCCAGGATCCTATGCAGTTAGTTTTAAGTATGAGCAGGCAGTTTCTTCTGTTGAATATAAAATCGATCCTTCTAGTGTTAATATAAGAATTTATGATAAAATTTCTGTTACGAAGGAACTTTCTTATGATGTTATTCATAAAGACAATCTGGACACAAAATTGAATATCGAGAGTGTAGTTCTTGATCGAGATAGTGTGATTGTAAAGGGAGCTTCACATCAGTTGGATAAAGTAGCAATTGTAAAGGCAATTATTGATGTAGATAATATAAGTAATGTTAGGGAAGGAAGTACTACGCTTAGTGATGTTCCTCTTATTGCTTATGATAGTGATGGAAATAAGTTGGATGTTGAAATTGTTCCATCTAAAGTGAATGCAACTATCAAAATAAGTTCTCCTAGTAAGGAAATTCCAATTCGACTTGTTGCCTCTGGTGAACTTGATGGAGTAGCTATTAAGAGTCTTACTTCTCCAACTACTACTGTTGTTGTTTATGGTAGTGAAGAGGCTATTGCTAACATCGAATATTTGCCTGTTACTGTCGATGTAAGCGGTGTTAAAGAAAATAAAAAATATAGCATTAATTTAACTAAACCTTCTGGTATCAGAGAGATTAGTGTTAAAACTATTTCTGTTGAATTAGTAGTTGATAATATAGTTTCTAAAGATATTGAAGGAATTCCGGTAGATTCGATTAATTTGGCAGAAGGATATAAGGTTCAAGCAATTGGAGAAGATAATAGAACTGTTACTGTTATTGTAAATGGTAGTCAAGAGGTTATTGATTCTTTGGACAGTTCTACGATAGAGGCTTATATTGATTTGTCTGGCTTAGGAGTTGGAGAACATTCTGTTTTAGTTAAGGTAAGAGGTGATGATTCTAGACTTACTTATACATCTAGAACAAAAGAAATAAAAATTAGAATTTCTCAAGAATGATAGTATATCTTTTGAAAAAAAGGCCCACTTTATTAGTGAGTCTTTTATTTTTTTTCATCATCATGGTCGAATAGTAATCCAATATTTATAAGACCTGCTATTGCTATAATTATATAGATTATTCTGGAGATCATGCTGTCACTTCCATTGAATAATGATGCAACAATGTCTATTTCAAATAAACCTACCATTCCCCAGTTTAATGCTCCTATAATTGTAAAAACTAATGCAATTTTTTGAAGTGTTCTCATTTTGCCCTCCTTTTATTTATATACTATCCGTATTTTTATTATTTATTCATGAATAATCTTTTTTTTAATCAATATAATTAATTGAAAACAATAAATATGGGGTGGAAAATGAAAAAGAAATTGTTAATTGTTTTATTCACAGCTATCTTAATTTTTACTGGGTGTTCAAGAGATGGCAAATCTAATGTGGTAGATAAATTAGATAAAAAGATAAATTCTATGGATGCTTATCAAATTACTGGTGTACTTTCGATTACAAATAACGAGGATACTTATAATTATAATGTGAAAGCTTCTTATAAAAAAGATGATAATTATAGAGTTAGTTTAATTAATAAATCTAATAATCATGAACAAATTATTTTAAAGAGTAATAATGAAGTTTATGTTATCACACCTGCACTTAATAAAAGTTTTAAATTTCAAAGTAGTTGGCCAGATAATAATTCACAGATTTATATATTGAAATCTATACTTAATGATATTAATTCAGATACTGAAAAAACTATTGATGAAGTCGATTCTAATTACATTATTACTACAAGTGTTAATTACCCAAATAATATAGGACTTGTTAAGCAAAAAATTTATGTTGATAAAGATGCTAATCTTCAAAAAATAGAAGTTTTAAACGATTCAGGTATTGTAGAGATGATTATGCAATTTGATGAAATTGATGATAATCCGACATTTGAAGATGATTACTTTGATCTTAGTAGTATTATTTCTGGTATTGATACACCGAGTGATACAGAAGAGGAAGCTGGTTCCATTGATGATATCATTTATCCTTTATATATTCCTACTGGCACCGTTTTAGTTGATCAAGAAAAAGTGGCTAAAGATAATGGGGAAAGAGTTATTTTGACTTTTGATGGTGAAAAACCTTTCTTATTAGTTGAAGAGACTTCTAGTGTTGAAGATGAGTTTTCAATCGTTCCAATATTTGGAGAACCACATTTCCTTAACGATACTCTTGGCGCAATTACAGATAATTCTGTTAGTTGGTCTAGTAATGGTATTGATTATTATTTAGTATCCGATGTTATGGGAAAGACTGAACTTATTGAGATTGCAAATTCAATAAGTACGATACCAATCATGAAATAGACACTGTAAAAGTGTTTATTTTTTCTTTTCTTCGTGTTATAATTTTATCGGTGATATATGTGAGTAATAAAGAAAAAAGAAAAAATTTGAAAAAAATTGAAAGACAATCAACAGGTGAAAATGATGAAATTATGCGTATGATTAAAGTTTTTGCTGTGGTAATATTAGCTCTTGCATTATTTTATTTTATTTTTGCAATTTATAATGGTGAGATTTCTTTTGGTAAAAAAGAAGAAGAGAATGAACCAGTTGAAATTCAGAATATAGAAATTTTAGCAGGTTCTACTTTTAATAGGGTCGATAGCCAGTATTATGTACTTTTTTATGACTTTGAAGGTAATTATTCTAGTAAGGGTGTTGCTTTGTATAATTTATATATGCAGAAAGAAGATCATTTGAAAATGTATGTTGTTGATTTAGGGAACAAATTTAATATTAAAAATTTAGCTGTTTCTAAGGAAGAAGTTAATGTTAGCAGTGCTGAAACGCTTAAGGTTATGGATATTTCTTTGATTAAAGTTAATAATGGAAAAGCTGAGGTTGTAGTTTCTGGTATTGATGAGATTATTGAATATCAAGATAATTTGTTGAAATCATAGTATTTATTTTATAAATTTATGAATGTTGAAGGTGTCATTTGTCTAGAAGGGTGAAAAGGAGTAGATAATAAATTAAGTTATTTCTGTTAATAAATTGTTTTTTGTTTTATCAAGTGGTTAATACAGGGATAATGCTGTTGTAGTTTTTTGATATCTTGTTTTTCAGCTTTCTATTAAGTAGTATTTCGTTTTTGGGAGTATTGAAAATCAAAAATGAGATTTTTCGTGTAGTTTTTTTTAAAAGGAAATATTAGATACAATGCTTAAGAACAATAAGATTATCATATATTTATTTATGAAGATAAGTTGAAAAATAATTCAATTTATTTTTATTTTATGATAATATATAATATATGGTATGGTATGAGGTGAAGGCAATGGATGGCAATAAAAAAAAGAAGAAAGATAATATGAAGAAAGAAAAAGATATTAATATAAAAAAAATAGATGGTACGAATGATAAAAAGAAAAAAGTAAAAAATAAAGATGTTTATCTCGAAGAGGGTATTGTTTCTGAGGATATTTCTTTGAATAAAACGAAGGGTTCTAAGAGATCAACCTTTAATCTTGTTGAAGTTATTATTATTATGTTTATAACTACTTTGTTTGGTCTTTTGCTTGGTGGTTTTATTGCTTATGTGAAATTGGATGAGAGAGATGTTAGTTGTTCTGCTATTCGAAAAGACATGGTTGAGTTTGCTGGGGTTTATGATGATTTACTTAATGAGTATTATGGGGAAATTGATAAGGAAGAGCTTATGTCTTCGGCAATTAAAGGGATGATTTCCTATTTGGAAGATCCGTATTCTTCTTATATTGATTCTATGGATGCTGAGTTGTTAGATGAGGAACTTAGTGGTTCTTTTGTTGGAATTGGCGTGGAAATTGTGTCTGTAGATGATCAGTTGCCTGTTGTTACTATGGTGTATGAGAATGGTCCTGCTAGCAAAGCAGGGGTAGAAGTTGGAGATGTTTTATATAAAGTTGATGGCAAGGATTTGACTGGTTTTTCTGTTTTGGAGATATCTTCTTTCATTAAGACAGATGAACCTGGAAAGAGTGTTGCTATAACTGTTTTGCGTAATGGAGAAGAGAAGAGTTTTGATATTGTAAGAGATGTGATTGAAATTGATTCCGTTTTTCTTTCTTATGATGAGAGTGAAGATTCTCATGTTGGAATTATTGCTATTACTTCTTTTGCTAAAAATACAGTTTCTCAGTTTAGAGAAGCTTATGAAGAGGCTTTAAACAATGGTGTTACCTCTTTAGTTATAGATCTTAGAAATAATAGTGGAGGATATTTATCTTCAGCTAGAGATATTGCAGATTTGTTTTTAGATGAGGGAATGATAATTTATCAAAAAGATACTAAGGGGAAAATAGAAGTTTTTAAGGCGGAGTCTATTAAAGAAATTGATATGGATGTTGTTATTTTAGTTAATGGTGCTACTGCTTCTGCTAGTGAAGTTTTTACGGCAGCTCTTAAAGAGAATTTGAACGTTCCTGTTGTAGGAGTTAAAACTTATGGAAAAGGTACTATTCAAAAATTACATGAACTTTCAGATGGTTCTTATGTTAAATATACTGTTCAAGCTTGGCTTACTCCTAATGGGAATAGAATAGAAAAAGATGGTATTACACCTACTGTGGAGGTTGAGTTATCTGATGCATATTATGAAAACTCTATTGCTGCAAATGATAATCAGTTGCAACAGGCACTTGAGTTATTAAGATAGGAGGATTTATGAAAACTAGAAAGTCAAATGAAAGTGGTTTTACTTTGATTGAGATTATTGCTGTTGTTGTTATTTTAGGGGTAATTCTTACGATTGCAGTTCCAACTGTTTCTTCTTATATTGTTAGTTCTAGAAAGACGAATTATGCTACGACAGCTAATTCTTATTTGGAAACTATTCGTGGTGAATATGAGATGAAGGAATTTGGAGATTATATCGATGAAGATGAACTTATGATTGTTCCTGTTAAATTGATTCATCTTGAGACTGGAGGAAAGAATAGTTCACCTTTTGGAGATTTTGATTATGGAAGAAGTTATGCTGTTATCACAACGGAACTTTATACTGATAATTATTATATTAATTTTTATGATAGCTCTGGTTACGGATTGTTGAATGTTAAGTCTGATTCTATTACGTCTAGTAGAGTAGAAAAGTTAAATAGTTCTGACATTGTTGATATTGGGGTATTCTTTACATGCAATAACAATATGTATGAATTTAATGATAATGTTTTTACTTACGATTCAAAAGATTATGTTGTTTGTGATTATAGAGTGTATGGTAGTGGTTTTTCTAGTGATTATGAATGCAATAACAATAGTGATTTACCTGTAATAGTGATGTGTGAAAAATAACCGTTAAATAAAAAGTAAAGTCTACTATTATAAAAAAATAATGATAAAGATTGAGATTTCAATAGAAAATGCATAATCGGATATTAAAAAGTAGAGAAAATAAGTAAAATTATTATTTTGAAGTTAATATAGTGAATTAGAACGCAATAAAAACAGGAATTTTTGAGGAAGTATATTATATAATGAATAGACATTAGGTTAATGGAAATTTTGGTTAATGCTATAAAAATTATAATAAGTAAGTAATTGTCTTGGCTAAAATAAACTCACTTTACTTGTCATTGACAATGTAATAATTACAAAATTTACTGCACAATAATTAATTAATATTGCTATAAAATAAAATTGAAAAATTTTTCTTATAATTTAGATTCTTTTATTCAGAATTTCTATATTTTCTTTTTTTGATTTAATTATAAATAAGATGAGGAGATTTATAATATAGATCAAGATTTATATGATAGAATTACAAAATTTGAATATTTAGATAGTTCTGATACAAGTGAGTATTATGAAGATATATATATATATTCAAGCAAATCAAGTATGGATAGACAAGAGAAACCAATTAAAATTATTTCTTCAAAAATAACATCTCAAGAATATAAAAATGCTTCTAGAGATAGTGATTATGTAAAAAAATTAAAGTTAAACATGATGAATAAACGTGATAATGAAAAAAATATCACAAAATCTTTACAAGATTTATCGGATATGAACTATTATGAGACTACGTACAAAAAAATAACAATTACAATTTCTAAAAGTTCTTCTATTTCAACAGAAAGACATGTTGCTGTCAATTTAGTATGGAAGATTATGCCGTCTGTTAGAAGTTATGATATTTTAGGAATGAGAAGTAGTAACGGTTTTTTTATACAAAATACTGAATATGGTACTTATACATATACACTTTCGGCTAATTCTGAGTGTAATGTTATATCTCCATCAACATTTCGTAATACTTTTAACTACGGCAACTCCGCGTGGAATAATAAAAATTTGTTGGGTGTTGGTAATTATTATGGAATAGGTTTTACTCACAAGTTACAGAATAATTTAATAGCCTGCTATAATGATATTGGAACTCCACAAATATCAACTGTAACAGCAATGAGTTCATTTATTTCTGCAACAGCTTCAGCAGGAAATAATAATTTAACTGTTTATGCAAGTTATCAGCACGCTACTAGTTCAGTGGCATATAATGATGTTGTACATAGTTATAATTTTAATTCATCCGGATTAGGAGGAGTTATATCGTTTAATAATGGAATGGGTAGTTATTATGATGGAATGGGTGGAGTATCATTATCATATTAGTATAATTGTGTGATACAGTTTATCTAAATTTATAGCTATTTATTTTTCGTGATGAAGTGGAGATGACTAATATGTATAATTTTGAAAAAATGGAACATGAAATAATTGATTTGATAGAAGATGATTGTATATTGTTATGTGATGGAACTGAAAAAAATATAAGTGTAATATTAACAAATTTTAGATTAATCTTATTTGATTATCCAAGTGATGATTATCGAGAAGTTATGAGAATATCAAGGGGAATGAATTATTTAAAAAGTAAGGAACCATTTTTATCTATTAATTTAGAAGATCTTGTTAAAGTTGAGCAAGGTGGCTATGATAAGTATATTTTGAGCAACGGGAATTATTTCTTTTTGAAGACAAAGTTACTTATCAACAAAATGTATAAGATATAATTTTAAAACATTTGCAACTTTTTACAATAAATTGGTTTTTCTACGAAAAAATGAAAGACTTTATATTTTTTGATAGTAGAAATTACATTTTAGTAGACTATTATGATATTTATAGAGCCAATAACGATGTGTAGAACCTCAAATGTTACCAATTTAAGAAACTATACAAGGAATTGTGTAGTTTTTATTATGAACAATTTTCTGTTTTAACTCTTTCATTCCATGACAAAGTTCATCTGATGTTCAAGCCTTGTGTTTATATATTAAATACTACTCAATTGGTTATAAATGTTTTTATTATAAGAGCTAAATCGTACTTTATATTTTCTTATACTTTCTAATAGTAGTTTTTTTATTAATTTATTATATTGTTTTCAATTGCTCGATTTCATATCCTTCAACATTATTTTTATCATTTCATTTTAAATAATCCTACTGCCACATTTTCATTTACAGTCATTTCATGTTTTTCTTTTTTCTTTTTGTTTAACAATTCTAGGAAAATCTAAAGGACCAAATTCAAAAACACCATTATTTATATATCTATAAAAAGTACTTTTGCCAAAATCTAAAACTTCAAGATGATTAATGTATAAATGATTAGTAGTTTTTTCTTTTTTAAAAAGTGAATTAATCATATTTTGGTATTATAAATTTTTTCTTCTATTAGATTTATACCTTGTCTGCAAGTGATAATTAATTTTTTTTGTGAATCATTGGCTTTTCTGGCGTAATAAGTATATCTTTCTTTTCTATAGTCACTTCTAGATTTACAACCATTCCAAAAACAGGGGGTGTTTTTGATTTGTTATGATTTAACTTTTTTCGTGAAAATTATTAAAATCACCTGGTTTAGAATAAACTTTATTTCTGCCTATTTCTCTTAAATAGTTGAATGGAAATTTATTTAATTCAATTGAAATTTGGTTAATGCTTTTTTTAAACTATTTTCAATGTTTTTTTCTTTATAAGAAAGATAATAATAATTTGTGTGATAATATTCCTCCTTTAAATAACAAATAAATTGCTTGGTATCATTACCATTACAAAATTAACTGTACAACAATTGTGTACTTTCAAATTTAATTTACATGTGAAAAATAACATCATTTTTTTATGAAAAAACGTTAAAAAAAAGCTTGATTTTAAAGCTATGGATATGGTATACTCTTAGACGTGTGGCTGCTTAGATGTGTGAGGTTGCTGATACGCCAGGCAAAGTTGCTAGGAATAAATCAGGTTTTTTACACGGAGCAAGTCTATACAGAGATATAGGCGAAGGGAGGATTTAATATGTCAAACGTAGTTCGTATTAAATTAAAAGCATATGATCATAGAATTCTTGATAATGCTGCAACAAAAATAGTAGAGACTATTAAAAGATCTGGAGGAATTGTTAGTGGACCGGTGCCACTTCCAACGGAAATAGAAAAATTTACTATTTTAAGAGCTGTTCACAAGTATAAAGATTCACGTGAACAATTTGAAATGCGTACGCATAAAAGACTAATTGATGTTAAAAATCCAAATAAGGAAGTAATCGATGCTCTTGCTCATTTAGAACTTCCAAGTGGTGTTGACATTCAAATTAAACAATAATATTAGGAGGAAATAAAAATGAAAGGAATCTTAGGTAGAAAAATAGGAATGACTCAAGTTTTTACTAAAAGTGGAAAGCTTGTTCCTGTTACAGTTGTAGAAGTAGAACCTAATGTTGTTACTCAAATTAAAACAAAAGAAAAAGATGGGTATGATGCTATTCAGTTGGCTACTGTTACTGTAAAGGAAAAAAATTCTAATAAAGCAAAAATTGGTCATGCTAAAAAAGCAAATACTGCTCCTAAGCGCTTCTTAAAAGAACTTAGAGGAGTAAACGTTAGTGACTATACTTTAGGTCAAGTAATATCAGTAGATGTATTTAAAGAAGGAGAAATCGTTGATGTTAGTGGCGTAAGTAAAGGAAAGGGATTTCAAGGTGTCATTAAACGTTATAATCAAAGCCGTGGGCCTATGGGTCATGGATCACAATATCATAGAGGTGTGGGATCTCTTGGTACACTTTTACCAATGCACGTGTTAAAGGGTAAGAAATTACCGGGTCATATGGGAAATGTTGCAACTACAATACAAAATTTGGAAGTTGTATCTGTTGATTTAGAAAATAATGTTATCTTAATTAAAGGTAATGTTCCAGGTCCAAAAAAATCTTTAGTTATGATTAAGACTTCTGTAAAAAAAGCTGATGCTGAAAATCCTGCTTATGAGCTTGTTTCTTATGATATAGAAGAAAGTGTTAATGATAATATAGAAGTTGAAGATACTAAAGAAGAAACAGTTGGAGAATAATCGTCATAGTTAATGATTGAGTGAAAGATTAAATATGATGAAGGGAGGAATTATAGATGACAAAAGTTGCACTTTTAAATACAAAAGGTGAAAAGATTGAGGACATTAAATTAAATGAAGAAGTATTTGGTATAGAGCCAAATAATAAAGTTTTATATGATGCAATTATTTTATCAAGAGCGTCATTAAGACAAGGTACTCATAGTACAAAAACACGTTCAGAAGTTAGTGGTGGTGGAAGAAAACCATGGAGACAAAAAGGTACAGGACATGCACGTCAAGGATCTATTCGTGCTGTGCAGTGGAGAGGTGGAGGAATAGCCTTTGGACCTGTTCCAAGAGATTATAGTAAGAAGATGAATCGTAAAGAGCGTCGTCTTGCTTTGAAAAGTGCTGTTGCTAGCAAAGTTCAAGATTTTGTCGTTTTAGATGAGTTGAAATTTGCAACACCAAAAACAAAAGAGATGGTTAATGTTTTAAATTCATTAAAGTTAACCGATGTAAATACTTTGGTAATTGTGAAAGAATTAGATGAAAATATCATACTTGCTTCTAGAAATATACCAAATGTTTTATTGATAGAAGCACAAGAGATAAATGTTTTAGATTTAGTAGCTGCTAATAAGATATTGGTTACTAAAGAAGCATTGAGTGCTATAGAGGAGGTGCTAAAATAATATGGATACGAAGTATTTAGAAATTATAAAGGCGCCAGTTGTTACTGAAAAAAGTGCAAGACTTGCACAAGAAGAAAATAAATATTTATTTAAAGTAGACCCTAGAGCTAGTAAGACAGAAATTAAAAATGCTATCGAAAAAATATTTAAAGTTAAAGTAGAAGAGATTTCTACAATGAATATGAAACCTAAGAAAAGAAGAGTAGGCCGTTATGCAGGGCTTAGTAATAGAAGCAAAAAAGCTATTGTTAAGTTGGCAGAAGGTCAAACTATTGATCTTGGTTAGAAGGAGGATTACTTATGGCAATTAGAAATTATAAACCAACTACTAATGCAAGACGTAAAATGAGTACTTTAGTTAATGAAGAAATTACTACTAGTACTCCAGAAAAGAGCCTATTAGTTAGTTTAAGCAAAAATGGTGGTCGTAATAATCAAGGTAAAATAACTGTTAGACATCATGGTGGTGGAGCTAAGAGAAAATATAGATTAATTGATTTTAAAAGAAATAAGAGAAATATTGTCGGTAAAGTAGCTACTATTGAGTATGACCCAAATAGAAGTGCAAATATAGCACTAATTAATTATGTTGATGGTGAAAAAAGATATATTATTGCACCAAAAGATTTAAAAGTTGGTATGGAAATTGTTGCTGGAGAAAATGTAGATATTAAGGTTGGTAATGCTTTACCTCTTGCAAATATTCCAGTTGGTACAGTTGTTCATAATATAGAACTTAAACCTGGAAAAGGTGGAGAACTTGCTAGAAGTGCTGGTTCTAGTGCTCAGATTTTAGGTAGAGAAGGAAATTACGTTATGCTTCGTTTATCTAGTGGAGAGCAGAGAATGGTTTTAGGAAGCTGTTATGCAACGGTTGGTGTTGTTGGTAATGAAGACTATGAACTTGTTAAGTTGGGTAAAGCTGGTAGAACTCGTCATTTAGGGATTAAACCTACAGTTCGTGGTTCTGTTATGAACCCTAATGATCATCCACATGGTGGAGGAGAAGGTCGTGCTCCAATCGGTCGTAAGGGACCAGTTACTCCTTGGGGTAGGCCAGCACTAGGATATAAAACTAGAAAGAAAAAAGCGTCTGATAAGTTAATCGTGCGTCGTCGCAGTAATTAGGAAGGAGATTATTTATGGCAAGAAGTCTTAAAAAAGGTCCTTATGTGTTTGAAAGATTATTAAAAAAAGTAAGAGAATTAAATAAAAGTGGTAAGAAAGAAGTTATTAAAACTTGGTCACGCCGTTCTACGATATACCCTGAATTTATAGGGCATACATTTGCGGTTCATAATGGTAAGGAATTCATTCCAGTTTACGTTACTGAAGATATGGTAGGTCATAAATTAGGTGAATTTGCTCTAACTCGTAAATTTGGTGGTCATGGCGAAAACAAGAAGAAATAATGACTAGGAGGGAATAATATGGAAGCTAAAGCAATTGCAAAGTCTCTTAGAATATCACCTATTAAGTCAAGATTAGTTGTTGATTTGATTCGTGGTAAGGATGTTAATGTTGCACTTGATATACTTAATAATAGAAATAAAAAATCTAGTAAACTTGTTTTGAAAGTTTTGAATTCTGCTATAGCAAATGCTGTTAACAATTTTAACCTTAATCAGGATAAATTGTATGTTAAAGAAGCTAGAGTAGATGCTGGTCCTGTTATGAAAAGACATATGTTTGATTCACGTAGTCATATAGGACATAAAGATAGAAGAACTAGTCACATTGTTGTAGTTGTGGCTGAAAAATAATCTGATAAGGAGGTTAATATGGGACAAAAGGTTAGTCCAATTGGACTTAGAATTGGAATCAACAGAGGTTGGGAAGCTAACTGGTATGCTAACAAAGCCGATTTTAGTAAATATTTAGAAAACGATTTAAAAATACGTAAATTTTTAGGAAAAAAGTTAAAGGATGCTGGTGTTAGTACTGTTGAAATCGAAAGAAATACGAAAAGATGTGAAGTGATTATTCATACATCTAAACCCGGTGTTATTATCGGTAAAGGTGGAGAAGAAATAGAAAATTTGAAAAAACAACTTTCTAAGTTAGTTAATGAAGAAGTACAAATATCAATTGTTGATATTAAGAAGCCTGATTTGGATGCTATGCTTGTTGCAAATAGTATAGCAGCACAGATTGAGAATCGTGCATCGTTTAGAATGGCTCAAAAGAAAGCTATTAGAAATGTTATGAAGTCTGGTGCTAAAGGAGTTAAAACTTTGGTTTCTGGAAGATTAAATGGAGCTGATATTGCTCGTAGTGAAGGATATTCAGAAGGAACAATTCCTCTACATACGCTAAGAGCTAATGTAGATTATGCTGTTAGTGAAGCTGATACCACTTTTGGAAAAATTGGTGTAAAAGTATGGATTTATAAGGGTGAAATTCTTCAAGAAAAAAAGGCTAAAGGAGGTAATTAATTATGTTAATACCATCAAGAACTAAATATCGTCGTGTACATAGATTACCTTATGAAGGTCGTTCAAAGGGTAATACTGAATTACATAACGGACAATATGGGTTAATGGCAGTAGAAGGGGCTTGGATTACAGCTAATCAAATCGAAGCAGCACGTGTTGCTATGACTCGTTATATGAAACGTGGAGGAAAAGTGTTTATCAATATTTTCCCACATATGCCTTTAACTAAAAAGCCACTTGGTACTCGTCAAGGAAAAGGTAAAGGTAATGTAGAAGCTTGGGTAGCAGTAGTTAAAACTGGTAAAATTATGTTTGAATTATCAGATGTTACTGAAGATGTTGCAAGAGAAGCTTTGCGTCTTGCATCTCATAAGCTACCAATTAAAACAAAGTTTGTTATGAAAGAAAATGGTGGTGATACAAATGAAGGTTAATGAAATTAGAAATCTAACCACTGAAGAAATTATTGCTAAGATAAAAGAAACTAAGGAAGAATTGTTTAATTTACGTTTCCAACAAGCAACAGGTAATTTGGAAAAACCTTCAAGAATCAGAGAATTGAGACATCTTGTTGCAAGACTTAAGACAGTACTTCGTGAAAGACAATTAAATGAGGTTGATTAGGAGGGGTATTATGGAAAAGACAAATAGAGAATTAGTTGGAAAAGTAGTGAGTTCTGTAAATAATAAGACAGTAACTGTATTAGTTGAGACTTATAAGAAACATCCATTATATGGAAAGCGTGTTAAGTCTTCAAAGAAATATGCAGTTCATGATGAAAGTAATAAAGCAAAGGTAGGAGATGTAGTTAAGATTGTTGAGACTAGACCAATATCTAAGACTAAGAGATTCTACTTAAAAGAAATAGTAAAGGAAGCAGTTATTTTATAACTCTTAGGTGAAGGAGGATTAATTATGATTCAACAAGAAAGTCGTTTAAAAGTTGCTGATAACTCAGGTGCTAGAGAATTATTGGTAATTAGAGTACTTGGAGGAAGCAAAGTTAAAACTGGTAATATCGGTGACATAGTTGTTGGTACAATTAAAAATGCCACACCTAATGGAACTGTAAAAAAAGGAAAAGTTGTTAAAGCGGTAATTGTTAGAAGTACTTTCGGTTTAAGAAGAGATGATGGTTCTTATATCAAGTTTGATGACAATGCTTGCGTAATTATTAAGGACGATAAGAGTCCAGTTGGAACTCGTATTTTTGGCCCTGTAGCTAGAGAACTTCGTGATAAAGATTTTATGAAGATAGTATCACTAGCTAAGGAAGTACTATAGGAGGATATTATGAACTTAAAAGTAGGAGATAAAGTTGTAGTAATTGCTGGATCTAGTAAAGGTAAAGAAGGTAAGATTATAAAGACCTTAAGAGCTGAAAATAGAGTTATTGTTGAGGGATGTAATATTGTAAAAAAACATAGAAAAGGAAATGGTCAAGAAACTGGTGGAATACTTGAAATCGAAGGACCAATTCATGTATCTAATGTTATGTTGATAGATCCTAAAACTAAGAAAAGAACTAGAATCGGACATACTATAGAAAAAGATAAGAAAGTTAGAGTAGCTAAGAAATCTAACGAAAAGATTGATTAGTGGAAGGAGGGATTAATTTATGAACCGCCTAAAAGAGAGATATTTAAATGAAATCGTTCCAAGTTTAATAAAAAAACATAATTATACTACAATTATGGAAGTTCCTAAGTTAGAAAAAATTGTTATTAATATGGGTGTAGGAGATGCTACCAGCAATTCTAAATTGTTGGATGCTGCAGTTAAAGATCTTGAGATTATTTCAGGACAAAAACCAGTTATAACAAAGGCTAGAAAATCAATAGCTGGATTTAAAGTAAGAGAAGGACAATCAATTGGATGTAAGGTTACTTTAAGAGGAAATAATATGTATAATTTTATGGATAAATTGGTATCAATTGGTCTTCCTCGTGTTCGTGATTTTAGAGGTGTTTCACCTAAAGCTTTTGATGGTAGAGGAAATTATACATTAGGAATTAAAGAGCAATTAATATTTTCTGAAATAGAATATGATAATGTTGTTAAAGTACGAGGAATGGATATTGTATTTGTAACAACTGCAAAAACTAATGAAGAAGCTTATGACTTGTTAAGTGAACTTGGAATTCCATTTAGAAAGTAATTGGAGGGTAAATAATGGCAAAAAAAAGTATGATTGTTAAAGCTAATAAAAAGCAAAAGTTTAAGGTGCGTGAATATACTCGTTGTAAAAGATGTGGTAGACCTCATGCAGTTATGAGTAAATTTGGAATATGCCGTATTTGCTTTAGAGAATTAGCTTATAAAGGACAAATACCAGGAATTAAAAAATCAAGCTGGTAATTAGGAAGGAGGATTTTATTATGGCTGTAGTAACTGATACAATTGCAGATATGTTAACACGTATTCGTAATGCAAATTCAATGGGTTATACTGATGTAACCGTTCCTGCTTCTAAGTTAAAAATAGATATTGCTAAAATTTTAAAAGAAGAAGGATTTATTAAAGATTATAAAGTTTTAAGTGAAGATGTTCATAAGGTAATTGAATTAACACTTAAATATGGAAATAGAAAAGAAAGAGTAATTACTGGATTAAAGCGCATTTCTAAACCAGGGTTAAGAGTTTATGTTAAGAGTGATGAAGTACCTAAGGTATTAAATGGATTAGGAATAGCAATTATTTCTACTTCAAAGGGTATTATGACTGATAAAGAAGCTCGTAGGCAAAATCTTGGTGGAGAAGTTTTAGCTTATGTTTGGTAATATGCAAGTGTAAGGAGGCCTTAAAATGAGTCGTATAGGAAATAGAAAGATTTTAATACCAGATGGTATTACAATCACAGAAGAAAACGGAATAGTAAAAGTTGCTGGACCTAAGGGTGAACTTACTACTAACTTAGTAAATGGTATTACTGTAAAAGTGGAAGGAAACACTTTAGAAGTTTTAAGAAAAAATGATAATTTTAAGCCAATGCATGGAACAGTTAATGCTAATATCAATAATATGATAGAAGGTGTGACTAAAGGATTTGAAAAATACCTTGAAATCATTGGTGTTGGATATCGTTTTTCACAGAAAGGTAGTGTACTAGTTATTAGTGCTGGGTATTCACATCCAGTAGAAATGCAAATTCCAGCTGGTATTACAATAGAACTTCCAAGCAATACGGAACTTACTATTAGAGGTATTGATAAAGAGAAAGTTGGAGAATTTGCAGCAAATGTTAGAAAAGTTAGACAACCAGAACCTTATAAAGGAAAAGGTATTCGTTATAAAGACGAACACATTATTCGTAAGGAAGGTAAGAAAGCTGCTTAAAATATAAGATAAGGAGAAGTTACTTATGATTAAGAAAGAATCAAGAAATGCTATGCGTGTTGAAAGACATAAAAGAGTAAGAAAAGATGTACATGGTACAAGTGCTGTTCCAAGACTTAATGTGTTTAGATCAAACTCAAATATTTTTGCACAGATTATTGATGATGAGTCTGGTACTACAATAGTTAGTGCATCATCACTTGATAAAGATCTAAAATTAACTAATGGAAGTAACGTGGAGGCAGCTACTAAAGTTGGTGAAAAAGTAGCTACTGAAGCAAAAAAGGCAAATATTAAAAAAGTAGTGTTTGATAGAGGTGGATACCTATATCATGGACGTGTAAAGGCTTTGGCTGAAGCAGCACGTCTTAATGGTTTAGAATTTTAGAAGGAGGGTAATTTATGCAGAATAAAAATAATGACCCAAAAGCAAAAACTTTAGAAGAACAAGTTGTTGAAATAAAAAGTGTTGTTAAAGTTAACAAAGGTGGTAGACAAAGAAGATTTTCTGCTACTGTTGTAGTTGGGGATAGACATGGTCAAGTTGGACTAGGAACTGGAAAAGCTAACGAAGTACCAGATGCCATCAAAAAGGCAATTCAAGATGCTAATAAGAATTTGATTAGAGTACCTTTGACAGATGATAGAACAATTGCTTATGAAGTAATTGGAACAAGAGGAGCTGCAAAAGTATTACTTAGACCGGCAGCAGCAGGAACTGGTGTTATTGCTGGTGGTGCTGTCAGAGCAGTACTTGAACTTGCAGGAATTCGTGATATTTTATCTAAATCACTTGGAGCAAGAACTAAAAATAATATGGCTAATGCTACACTTAGTGCTTTAAAGCAACTTAAAACACCTGAACACATTGCTAAATTAAGAGGAAAAACAGTAGAGGAGATTTTAGGATAATGAAATTACATGAATTAGAAAAAAATATCGGTGCTACGCAAAAAAGAAAAATCGTTGGTCGTGGTAGAGGTTCAGGTTTAGGAAAAACAAGTGGTAAAGGTCATAAAGGGCAAAATGCAAGAAGTGGTGGAGGAGTAAGAGCAGTATTTGAAGGTGGTCAAACTCCTTTATATAGACGTCTTCCAAAGAGAGGATTTAACAATTACGAATTTAAAACAAAATATGCAGTAATCAATGTTGGTGATTTGAATCGATTCGAAAATGATACTGTAGTATCACCTGCTTTGTTAAAAGAAGTTGGTTTGGTAAAGAAACAACTTGATGGTATTAAAGTTTTGGGAAATGGAAATCTTGAAAAGAAATTAACAGTTCAAGCACATAAGTTCTCAAAGACAGCAATAGAAAAATTAGAAGCGTCAGGAAGTAAAATTGAGGTGATTTAATATGTTTCATAGTTTGAAACAGTTATTTGCACCTACTAACAAAGATTTAAGGGCAAGAATATTATTTACATTAGGTGCATTGGCACTATTTATTATAGGGACATATATTCAAATACCAGGAACTCCACCTATTGATATGTCATCTACTGCATTAGGAACACTTAATGCTTTCACTGGTGGGGCTATGCAAAAATTTTCTATATTTTCTTTAGGTGTTATGCCTTATATTACGGCATCCATTATTATGCAATTATTACAGATGGATATCGTACCTTATTTTAGTGAACTTAAAGATGAAGGACCTACTGGTCGCCAAAAGATTAATAAAATTACAAGATATTTAGGAATTATTTTTGCTTTTATCGAAGGATTTGTTTTTGCAATAGCATTTTTGGGTAATGGAAAAACAACTATGGATTATATGTATGTTGCTACTGTTATTACAGCTGGTACTGCTTTCTTGTTATGGTTAGGAGATCAAATTACTCAAAAAGGATTAGGTAATGGAATTTCTTTGATTATTATGGCAGGAATTATTGCAACTTTACCAGCTATGTTTGTTACAGCTTTTGAAGAGTTGATTTTATCTGGTAATTTTGCTCAAAGTGTTGGAATTATAATATTTGTAGCTTTTGTAATAATATATTTCCTTGTAATTATTGGAGTTATTTTTATGCAAGAAGCGGAAAGAAGAATTCAAATTCAGTATGCAAATAAGTCTACTAGTGTATTTGGTGGAAATCAGTCATATATGCCAATTAAGATAAATACTGCTGGTGTTGTTCCTGTAATTTTTGCATCTAGTTTGCTTACAATACCTGCTGTTATTGCTCAGTTTGTAAAGAATGACGGTTTTACAAGTTTTGTTAGTAATTATTTGACGTATACTAAACCGGTTGGTTTTGTTATATTTGTTTTACTTATATATTTCTTTGCATATTTTTATACATTTATACAGTTGAGACCTGAGGAATTAGCAAAGAATTTAAAAAATAATGGTGGATTTATTCCAGGAGTAAGGCCTGGTAAGGACACTGAGAATTATATTTCGAAAGTATTATCCAGATTGACAGTTTTTGGTGCGTTATTCTTAGTTATCATATCTGCACTACCAATTGTATTTTCTGCTTTAACTGGTCTTTCTTCATCTGTATCTGTTGGTGGTACTAGTTTGCTTATCGTAGTCGGTGTAGCACTTGAAACATATAGGCAATTGGAAGGAAGCTTGGTTACAAGAAATTATAAAAAAGGATATAGTAGAAGATGAAAAATTTGATATTGTTGGCGGTACAGGGGGCTGGAAAGGGTACGCTTGCAAAAGCACTTTGTAAAAAATATGGATATGTTCATATTTCTACGGGTGATATTTTAAGACAAAGAGCTAGCGTCGATGATGAATTAGGTACCCAAATAAAAAATTTGATTGATAAAGGTATTTTGGTCCCAGATGATTTGATTTTAAAAACAATTGAAGATAAAATTCAAGAGTCGGAATGTCGAAATGGCTATATTCTGGATGGTTTTCCTAGAAACTTGGAACAAGCCAAGAAATATGATGAGATGATTAAAAGATTAAATCTTGATGAAGGGATTGTTATTCATCTTACGTTACCAGAAGATTTGTTATTGAAAAGAATAACTGGGAGAAGAATATGTAGTAGTTGTGGTTTGATATATAATATTTATTCTGATCAGATGAATTCTAAACAAGATGGAATTTGTGATGAATGTGGTAGTTCTTTATATCAAAGAGCTGATGATAATGAAGAATCAATGAAAAATAGAATTGATACTTATTTTAAAGTTACTGTGCCAATTATTGATTATTATAAAAATAAGGGAATTTTATATGAAGTTGATTCTACGGATTCTAACAATGCTTTGATTTCTGTTGAGTCTATATTAGGTTTTTTAGGTGATCACATTGATTAGTATTAAAAGTAATCGTGAAATCGAGTTATTGAAAATAGCAGGAAGCATTGTTTATCAGACTCATCAGTATTTAAAACCTTATATTAGAGAAGGAATTACTACGAAAGAGTTAGATATTCTTGCCGAAGAGTTTATTAGAAGCAAGGGTGCTATTCCTTCATGTAAGGGGTATCATGGATTTCCAGCTACTCTATGTACTAGTGTTAATCAAGAGGTTGTACATGGAATTCCTAGTGAAAGAAAATTGAAAAATGGTGATATTATATCCATTGATGTATGTGCTTGTTATAAGGGATATCATGGTGATTCCGCTTGGACTTATAAAGTTGGCAATGTTAGTCATGAGGTAGATTCTCTTCTTAAACATACTGAAGAGGCACTGTATGCTGGACTTGCCATGATTAAGCCAGGAAATCGTATTGGTGATATATCAAGTGCTGTTGAAAGTGTTGCTAATAAATACAAGCTTGGAGTAGTGCGTGAGCTTTGTGGTCACGGAGTTGGTCATAGTTTGCATGAGCAACCAGATATTCCAAATTATGGAAAAGCTCATACCGGTCCTTTAATTAAAGAAGGAATGGTGTTTGCTGTAGAACCTATGTTGAATTTGAAGGGTGCGGATATCTGTATGTTAGAGGATGGCTGGACAATAGAGAGTTATGATGGTAGCCCATCAGCTCATTTTGAGCACACTGTGCTTGTTACCAAAGATGGATATCAAATTTTGACAGGAGAGTGAAAAAGTGGCAAAAGAAGATACAATCGAAATAGAGGGGAAAGTTCTAGAAATAATACCAGGTGGAAAGTTCAAGGTTGAACTTGAAAATGGTCACATTGTGGAGGCCCACGTTTCTGGTAAAATCCGAATGAATTACATTCGCATCTTACCGGGAGATACCGTAATGTTGGAACTATCACCTTATGATTTAACACGTGGGCGTATAACCTATAGAAAACCATAGGAGGGATAAAAATGAAAGTAAGAGCATCTGTAAAACCAATATGTGAAAAATGTAAAGTTATTAAACGTAAAGGTAAAGTAATGGTTATTTGTGAAAATCCAAAACACAAACAAAAACAAGGTTAATGAAAGGGAGTGTAATTAATGGCTCGTATTAAAGGTGTAGATATTCCTAATGATAAGCAAGTTGAAACTTCACTAACTTATATTTATGGAATAGGAAGAAATTTAGCAAGAAAAATAGTTACTGATGCAAAAGTTGAAGGTAGCAAAAGAGTTAAAGATTTAGATAATGATGAATTAGCTAAGTTACGTGATGAGGTTTCTAAATATGTAGTTGAAGGAGACTTGAGACGTGATATCAATATGAATATTAAGACTAAAATGGAAATTAATTCATATCAAGGAACTCGTCATAAAAAAGGATTACCTGTTAGAGGTCAAAGTACTAGAAGTAATGCTAGAACCCGTAAAGGAAAAGGTAAGACTATTGCTAATAAGAAAAAATAATGATTAATATATTAAAAGGAGGAAAAAGACATGGCTTATAAAACAAGAAAGAAAAAAGTCAAGAAAAATGTTCCTGAAGGTGTAGCTCATATTCATTCAACGTTTAATAATACGATTATTACTGTAACTGATAAAGATGGTCGTGCTGTTTCTTGGGCTAGTAGTGGAGCATTAGGTTTTAAGGGAAGTAAGAAATCAACTCCATTTGCTGCTGGTATGGCTGCAGAAGCTGCAGGAAAAGCTGCATATGAACTTGGTATGAGAAAAGTAGAAGTTAATGTTAAAGGATTAGGTCCAGGAAGAGAAACTGCTATTAGATCACTTCAAACAGCAGGATTAGAAATCACTTCAATTTCTGATGTAACACCAATTCCACATAATGGATGTCGTCCACCAAAACGTCCACGTGGTTAATAAGTGGCTAATTATAAAGGAGGTAGTTTCGTGATAGAATTTGAAAAACCAAACTATAAAATAACTGATTATGTAGAAAGTAATTTTTATGGAAAGTTTGAAATTGAACCGCTTGAAAGAGGATTTGGTACAACTTTAGGAAATGCATTAAGACGTGTAATGTTGTCAAGCCTTCCAGGAAGTGCCATTAGCAGTGTAAAAATTGATGGTGTTTTGCATGAATTTCAAACTGTTGAGGGTGTAGTAGAAGATGTAACAACTATTATTTTGAATTTAAAACAAGTAGTTATTAAAAATCATTCTAAGGATATGAAAACTGTTAGAATTAATGCTACTACAGAAGGACCAGTTACCGCTGGTGATATTGAGCATGATGCTGATATTGAAATTATTAATCCTGATTTAGTAATTGCTAATGTTGCTAATGGTGGAAAATTGATTATGGAAATGACAGTTTCTAACGGAAGAGGATATGTTAGAAGTGAAGAAAATAAGAAACTTCTTGATATAAAGAAGGTTGGAGTAATTGCCATTGATTCTATATTTACTCCAATCGAGAGAATTTCTTATGATGTTGAGAGTGCTCGTGTTGGACAAGATGAAAGCTATGATAAATTGGTTCTTAATGTATGGACTAAAGGTTCTATGAAGCCAGAAGAAGCAATTGCTTTAGCTTCTAGAATTTTGATAGAGCATTTTAGCATTCTTACTAATTTGAGTAATATTGCTGATATGACTGGAATGATGATAGAGAAGACAGAAGATCCTAAAGTGAAAGCTTTAGAAACTACTATTGAAGATTTAGATTTTTCAGTAAGAGCTTATAATTGTTTAAAAAGAGCAAATATTCATACATTACAAGATTTGGTTAACAAAAGTGAAAATGATATGATGAAAATACGTAACTTAGGTAAAAAGTCACTTAAGGAAGTATTAGACAAAGTAAGAGATTTAGGTTTAGTTTTACGTAATGATGATTAGTAAGGAGGGAGAATATGTCATATAGAAAGTTAGGTGTAGATAACAAACATAGAAGAAGTATGCTTGCTAATTTAACTAAAGATGTTATTATGAACGGAAAAGTGATTACAACAGAAACAAGAGCAAAAGAGGTTCGTAAGTTTGTTGATAAAATGATTACTTATGGTAAAAATGGTAGTTTAGTTGCTAGAAGACAAGCACTTGCTTTTCTTCATAATGATAGTGTAGCAGTAAAAAAGGTATTTGATGAATTGGCACCAAAATATGCTACTAGAGATGGTGGATATACTAGAATATTAAAATTAGATGAAAGACGTGGAGATAATGCTTTAATGGCAATTATCGAACTAGTTTAATAAACTTTGTTTTTTAACAAAGTTTCAGTGAAAAAGAGTAAAAATAGTTAAAGTAATAAAATTAGATAAAGTATAATAAAAAAAATTTATCTAATTTTTTTCTTCTCAAAGAACGATTTTTTATATACGACAAAAAGACCATTTTTACAGGTCAAAAAAATTTATATTAAAATATAGTGATTTCAAAGATCAAATGGTGTATAATTTAATCATCAAATCTTAATTGAAAGTTAGTTTCTAAATTATTAAGATCTGAGATTGTGGAAGTAAGATTGCTTTTTAAGGGGTATTCTTTAGTTACTTATCAAAAAGCAATAAATGTTTATTTGGCAGAAGGAAAAGAAGATAAAGACGAGTTTCCTTTTCAACATATCAAAAAATATGAAATAATTGACGTTGACAAATATGATAGTGTA
>CASFCU010000032.1 GCA_949293285.1 uncultured bacterium | reverse complement strand
CATTGATTTTTTTATCTTCTAGACGTTTGTTGATGTCTTTTATTATTTTATCTAGGATTTGGTAAACAATCTCTTTCTTTAGAGATTTAAAGATAATAATCTCATCAATTCTATTTAAAAATTCTGGTTTGAAAGTAAGTTTTAGTTCATCCATAACTAGTTTTTCGGAATTATCCAAGTTTTCTAATATATATTCACTTCCTAAATTAGAAGTCATAATGATGATCGTATTTTTGAAGTCTATCGTTCTACCTTGTGAGTCTGTTATTCTTCCATCATCTAGTATTTGTAATAAGATATTAAAAACGTCTTTATGAGCTTTTTCAATCTCATCAAATAAAACGATACTATAAGGGTTTCTTCTTACTGCTTCTGTCAATTGACCTCCATCATCATATCCGACGTATCCTGGTGGAGATCCGATTAGTCTTGCAACGGAATGACTTTCCATGTATTCACTCATGTCTATTCTTATCATATGACGTTCGTCATCAAATAGTTCATATGCAAGAGTTTTAGCAACTTCTGTTTTTCCTACTCCGGTAGGACCTAAAAATATGAAGGAACCGATAGGTCTATTAGGATCTTTGATTCCACTTCTAGCACGAATGATGGCATCACTTACAAGGGCTATGGCATCATCTTGTCCCATAACTCTTTTTTTCATATTTTCTTCGAGATGAAGTAATTTTTGTTTTTCTTCACCGACTAATTTGCTGATAGGAATATTCGTCCATTTTGAAATAATAGCAGCAATGCTTTCTTCATCAATGGTGTCACTTAGTATATCATTTTTATTTTGTGCTTGTAATTCTTTTAGTTCTTTTTCTAATTGAGGAATAGTTCCATGTCTTAGAATGGCAGCATTTTCTAAGTCATAGTTATCTTCGGCATTTTCAAGTTCACGCTTTTTCTTTTCAATTTCTTCTTTCTTTTTATTTATTTTGTTGTTGATGTCTTTTTCACTTTCCCAGTCATTTCTTAATTTTTCTTCTTTTTCCTTTAACGTTGTGATTTTTTCATCTAATTCACTGATTCTTTGACGGGAAATATCATCTTTTTCCTTTTTTAGTGCTTCTTTTTCTACTTCTAGTTGCATTATTTTTCTTGTTAATGTATCAAGTTCTGTTGGAACTGATTCCATTTGAACTTTTACTGTAGCACATGCTTCATCTACTAAGTCGATTGCTTTATCTGGTAAAAATCTGTTTGTAATATATCTATTTGAAAGTGTTGCTGCTGCAATTAGGGCTTTATCTTTGATATTGACTCCATGGTATACTTCGAACCTTTGCTTTAATCCACGAAGAATTGTGATGGTATCCAATACTGTAGGTTCACTGACTAGTACTTTTTGAAAACGTCTTTCTAAAGCACTATCTTTTTCTATATATTTTCTATATTCATTTAGGGTAGTGGCACCAACACAGTGAATTTCTCCACGTGCTAACATTGGTTTTAGCATGTTTCCAGCATCCATGGTACCTTCCATTCCCCCGGCTCCTACTATCATATGGATTTCATCGATGAACATGATAATTTCACCATTTGAGTCTTTTACTTCTTTTAATACAGCTTTTAGTCTTTCTTCGAATTCTCCACGATATTTTGCTCCAGCTACTAAAGAACCCATGTCTAATTCCCAAATAGTTTTATTTTTTAGACTGTTTGGAACATCTCCTTTTACAATTCGTTGTGCTAATCCTTCAACAATAGCAGTTTTTCCTACTCCAGCTTCTCCAATTAGTACAGGGTTATTTTTAGTTTTTCTCGATAATATTCTAGTAATACTTCGTATTTCATCATCACGTCCTATAACCGGATCTATTTTACCATCTTTAACCGCTTTTACTATATCACGTCCATATTTTTCAAGGACATTTTCTAAATTTTCTTGATATGGATTTTGATTATTCATATATATTCCTCCTTATCTGAAGTATATTATATCACATTTTTAGCACTTGTCAATAGAGAGTGCCAAATTGACAAAAAATGATTTTTGTGATATAATCCACTGTGATTAAGGGGGATGTCTATGGATGATTTAGCTAGATATTTTATTATTAGTCGTTTTTTGAAATATAAAGAAAGAAAAGAAAATGGGATTTTTTATAATGAAACAGATAAGACGCCTGAATCACTAATTCAGTATTATTATTTGATTAATCTAGAATCAGGTCAGGATGTCGATTTTGATCATATCACATATTATTTTAAAAAAAAGTATTTGTTTAATGAGAATGAAATCGAGAATGTAAAAAATAAGTTCGAGCGTGAAGGGTTGGGAGAAGTATACAATTATATTCGTGATAAAAAGTATGAATCTATTCCAAGTATTTATGTTATTTTGAAATTACATCAACTATTATATTCTAAAGTCCCTTACCCAGAAGTTGGTGGTAAATTTAGAACATCAGAGGCATGTATTTCCAATAGTGATGTTAGAACTACTTCCCCTGAGAATATTTCTAAAGAGATTAGTAATCTTTCTACATTTTATGGGGCACTTTTAGAGCAGGGTGATTTGATTAAGGAAAGACCAGATTTACTTATAGATTATATTAATAATTGTATTGACTTAAAGTGCAAACTTATTGAGATTCATCCTTTTTTTGATGGAAACGGTAGAACTAGTAGAGCTTTAGTAAATTTATTATTCCGTAGAGTGGGATTACCTATTGTTTACGTTAAAGTTTCCGAAAAA
>CASFCU010000031.1 GCA_949293285.1 uncultured bacterium | reverse complement strand
AATTACAGCAAGTCCAGTGCAACCATAATGATATTTGATAAAAAATAGGTAAAGAAGGGATTATATTGAAAAAAGCAGAAGTAAAAGTTTATATTTTAGAGATCGTGTTAATGATATTTCTCTTGTTTGCCCTTTTTGTACCAAATATATTAGATAGAACCATGATCAGTATCGTGTTAGCTATTTTTAGCGTGATTATGGTTCATATCATCAAGAAAAGAAACATGATATCGATGTATAAAAAGTAAGTGACGATATTAATGTTAGGATTTGCCATTGTGTATGTAGTAGGATATTATCTATTGAGTTTATATTTTGGGTATACAAAAGCGAGTGTGGAATTTAGTTATTGGTCGATTATTCATTATATCATACCATTAACCGTTATTATTATAACCACAGAGATGATAAGAAATGTATTATTAGCGCAAAAAAATAAATTTACAAAAGTAATAGTAGAAGTCATAACGGTAGTCATTGATTTGTTGATTTATGCAAGTGTATATGATATAGGGACGTTAGATGGATTTTTAAGTATTATGGGATATGTGCTATTTGCATCGATATCTTGTAATTTACTTTATAATTATGTGGTGATACGATTTGGAATTCAACCGATAATAGTTTATCGATTTATTAGTGTAATGTACGTTTATCTGATACCGTATGTACCAAATGTGTATATATTTTTAAGATCTTTTTTAAGGATGCTATATCCATATGTAATTTATTTAGTTTTAGAGTATAGTTATGCAAAAAGAAATCATGTCGTAGCTTATCGAGATAAAAAGAGGCAGGCAGTAGAAATCAGTGTACTGGTAGTTATTACGAGTGTGATTATCATGTTAGTATCTTGTGAAGGGAAATATGGAGTATTGGTAATAGGATCTAGTAGTATGAGAGGAAGTATAGATAAGGGAGATGTGGTATTATTTGAGAAGTATGAAGAGGAACAGATATTAAAAGGAGATGTCATCATATTTCAAAAAGAGGATTTAGAAATCGTGCATAGAGTGGTGGATATCAAGGTAGTTAATGGAGAGAATCGTTATTATACCAAGGGAGATGCAAACCAGAGTGCAGATGAAGGATATATAAGAGAAGAAGATATTGTAGGGATGGTAAAGTTAAAAATAAAGTACATAGGTTATCCGACGTTGATAGTTAGAGAAATATTTTCGTGAGGAGGGGAGATAGTAGATAGTATGAGAAAAGATAGAGTGAATGAGATATTGGTAGAACAGACGAAAAGAAGAAGAGGAATTTGTAGTTATATTTGTTTGATTATCGTATTGAGCGTGATTGCGTTGTCTTTTTTGGTGGTATTTGTAAATAAAAGTAGGAAACAGTATGTTAGTTATGAAGAAAGAGGGAAGGTAGATTACGAGGTATATTTAAAAAGTAATGAATTTTTTGAAGAAGAATATTTAGAAAGAGATCAGCAATATATTGCTAGTTTAATAGATTATATTACGGCAGATTTTTATTATGAGTTTATGTTAGAGGGAGAAAGAATAGATTATCAGTATTCTTATGAGATAGTCTCTATCGTAAATGTGAAAGATAAGGTTACAGGGAATACGTTATATGAAGTAGAAGAAGTGATGTTAGAAGAGAAGACTTATTCTTTAAAACAACAGCCAAAGTTTACGATAGAAGAAGAAGTTGAAATAGATTATCATGCTTATAATAATTTAATTAAGAAGTTTATTAGTACTTATGATTTGGATGGGGTGGATAGTACATTAACGATTGATTTGATTGTGAGAACTAGTGGGAGTGTGGAGGAAGAAGAGGAAGAGAAGTCGGTGGTATCTTTGGTGATTCCATTGACAAGTAAAACGATGGCTATCGATATTAGTTCGAATTTAGTGGCAAATGATGAGAATGTTTTGAGATATGATAGTTTTTCTTCTTATCATTATTGGATACTTATTTTGTTTATTGTGCTATTGATATTGGATATATATATGATGATTCGATTTGGTCGTTATGTAATAGAGACTAAAACGAAAGAGGGAGTTTATGCAAGAAAGTTAAGAAAGATATTGAATAATTATGGTTCTTATATTCAGAAAGTAAATAATGAATTAGAATTAGAAGGATATCAAGTTTTGAAAATAGATACGTTTCATGATATGTTGGAAATTAGAGATACGATTCAGTCACCTATTTTAATGGTGGAAAATAAGGAGAAAACAAGAACTTATTTTGTGATACCTAGTAGTAAGATATTGTATACTTATTGTTTAAAAGTGAAAGATAGTGTACAAGAAGAGGAGAAGTATGAGTAGTCAAAGTAAGATTAGATTATTATCTTTGGTAGTTTTTGTTTCTAGTTTATTGATGGGAGTTGGTTATGCAAGGATTAGTTCGGTGTATAGTGGTATCGAGGGGAAAGTATTAGCAAATGTACAGGAAGGTATTTTTATTACGGATGTAGTTTATGATACTAATCAGAATGCAGATGTAGTAAATTCGAAAGTAGTGAATTTTTATCAAACGATGTTAAATAGTAAGGTAGTTTTATCTAGTGTGGTAGAGAAATCTTCTATTAGTTATGAGGTTACTATTTATAATAGTACGAATGATACGTATGATTTTGATGGAGTAACGTATGATGAAGCATTTTATGATAATGAATCGATAAAGTTTTCGTTGGAGGGGTTGGAAATTGGAGATGAGTTAGAAGGGAAGAGTAGTGTTACGTTTTCTATTACGTTTTATTCCGATGAGATTTTAGAAAATAATACATTGAATTGTTATTTGAATTTTTCGTTTGTTTATAAAGAAAAAATATTGAATGGAACCGATCCTATCATAAAAAATAATTTATTGGCGGTAACGATAGAAAATGATGGAACGGTAAAAAAAGCTGATACTTCGACAGCATGGTATCGTTATGAAGAGAAAATATGGGCAAATGCAATCATCTTAAAAGATGAGAGTGTCGAGTATGAAAAAGGTGATGTTATACCCGAAGATAATATTCAAAGTTATTTTGTGTGGATTCCAAAGTATAGTTATAAATTATGGGATTTAGGAAATTATATTTATGATACTGCAGTAGATGATAGTAAAGTTCATGCTATAGATATTAGGTTTGGACCTCAAAATACAACGGACAGCGTTGAAGGAGAATGTACAACTCCGGGAGTATCAGGAGAAGTTGGAAGTTGTAGAGTGGGAGACTATATGACCCATCCAGCTTTCTTGGCTTTTAATACCAATGGAATTTGGGTGGGAAAGTTTGAAACAGGTTATGATGGGGCAACTAATGAAAGAGACGCTCGACAAGATACTACTGAGTCTAGTAAAGTGATTATTAAACCCAATGTATATAGTTGGAGAAATATCCAAGTAGCTAATGCTTTTACGGTAAGTTATCATTATCAAAGAGGTTTAGATTCTCATATGATGAAGAATACAGAATGGGGGGCAGTAGCTTATTTATCTCATTCAATGTATGGAATCAACGGTGAGATAAGAATGAATGGTAATTTAAATTTTGGAACAGGGTATGCATCGTATTCAGAAATGTGGAATACGGAGATAGGATATTTAGCAAGTACTACAGGTAATATCACTGGAATATATGATATGTCAGGAGGAGCTAATGAGTATGTTATGGGAGGTTCTTTTGATGAGGTTACCTCCGTTGCAAATGGAATTGATAGTAAGTATTACGATGGTTATTATTATAACGTTGCCCAACCAGTTAGCAAAATTGGTAGAATATTAGGGGATGCTACAGGAGAGTTAGGACCTTTTGATACTTCTAGTTCTTGGTATTCAGATTACGCCAGTTTCGTTCATTTAAGATATTCATGGTTTTCCCGTGGGGGAGAGAAACAAGTGGCTTCAAGTGCAATAGCTGGGACTGGGGTGTTTAGATTTGAAGGTAAAAATGGCTCTGCAAGTGCGAATACCTCCTTTCGAATTGTTCTTTCTTTTTAGTATCATTGTGATTTTGATGTAAAGTAATATAATGTTGTTGGCATTATATTATTTTTTTGCTATGTTTTTAACAAAATGTTAAAAAGTAGTTGACAAAAATGTTTGTTATTAATAAAATGTTAATAAGAGGTGATGGCATGAAAAAAATTAAAAATTTGCAAGTGTATAATAACTGTTTGATTGTTATCGATATGGTTAATGGATTCGTTAGGGAAGGAGTTCTACATGATAAGAAAATTGCTGATGTGATTCCTAGACAGCTAGAAATTGTAAGAAGTTCTTTATATAATGGGGATCTTCTTGTTTTTATTAAGGACAGTCATACTGAAAATTCGGTAGAGTTTCAAAGATTTGGAAATACACAACATTGTATAAGAGGAAGTCGTGAAGCAGAGTTAGTAGAGGAATTTAGAGAGTTTGAAGATTATGATAATGTCGTTTTTATTGAAAAAAATTCTACTAGTTTTATGGAGTCTTCTCAGTTTAGAAGTCTTATTGCGGAGATGACTGGGTTGAAAAGAGTAGATGTTATAGGATGTTGTACTGATATTTGTGTGGCAAATGGTACGCTTGGATTATCGAATTATTTTGATGAGAGAAACAAAAGAGTAGATATTTATGTTCATACAGATGCAGTGGAAACGTATGATTCTGTTTTTCATGGACGTGGTAAATACAGTGAGGCTGCAAAATTGCTTATGGAACAGCAAGGTATTAAACTAATTAAAAAGAAATAATTTTTTTGAATTTTGTTATTAATAAAACGTTAATAAGAGGTGGTAATATGGAAAATAAAACTTTAATGACAGATTTTTATGAGTTAACTATGGCTCAGACATATTTTAATGAAGGAAAAGCCAAAGAAATTGCGTATTTTGATTTGTTTTTTAGGAAAAATCCTTTTGATGGTGGCTATACGATAAGTGGGGGATTAAGTGAAATTATTGAGTATATTCAAAATTTTAAATTCGAGAAAGAAGATATAGAATATCTTAGAGAGTTAGGTTGTTTTAGTGAGAATTTTTTAAGTCATCTTGAAAATTTAAAATTTAAGGGAGATGTATATGCGGTAGAAGATGGAACAGTGGTATTTCCTAATGAACCAGTACTCACAGTAAAAGCTGATTTAATTACTGCACAATTATTAGAAACGGCTTTGCTTACTAATTTTAATCATGGAAGTTTAGTAATTACAGCAGCTAAAAGAATTACAAGAGAAGCTGGTAATATTCCTGTTATGGAGTTTGGAGCACGACGTGCTAGAGGAATAGATTCTGCAATAGAAGCTAGTAAGGATGCTTATATTGGTGGTTGTGTTGGAACTTCTAATACTTATGCGGCTAAAAAATATAAAATACCTGCTCTTGGAACAATGGCACATTCTTTAGTTACAGAGGCAGAAAGTGAATATGATGCCTTTCTAGGGTATGCTAAGAGTAATCCTAATAATTGTGTATTTTTAGTGGATACTTATGATACTTTAAGAAGTGGTCTTCCTAATGCAATTAAAGTAGCAGATGAATACTTGAAACCTAATGGATATTCATTTAAAGGTATCCGTATTGATAGTGGAGATTTGGCTTATCTATCTAAAGAGGCAAGAAAAATGTTGGATAGAAGCGGATATACGGATACTGGTATTTGTCTTTCTAATGGTATTAATGAGTTTACCATTCGTGAGTTGTTGATGCAAGGAGCAAAGATAGATTCTTTGGGAGTTGGTGATAATATTGCTGCTTCTAAAGAGAGAGTAGGTGGAGTGTATAAACTAGTTGCTATAGAAAAAGAGGGAAAAGTCGAACCTAGAATTAAAGTTAGTAATGATAGTATTAAGACGATTAATCCAGGGTATAAGAAGGTATATCGTTTTTATGATAATGATACAGGTTATGCATTAGGGGATGTTATCTGCCTTGCAGAAGAAGAAATTTCCAAAGAATCTTATACCTTAGTTCATGAAAGTGAGACTTGGAAGAGTAGGTTGCTTAATCATTATAGAGTAAGAGAATTACAGGTTCCTATTTTTAAAAATGGAGTTTTGGTTTATTGTGATCCAGGTTTGGATGATAAAAAAACGTATTGTGATAATGAAGTGAATACGTTTTATGAAGAAGTTACTAGAATTATGAAACCAAGTGAATATTATGTGGATTTAAGTGAGAAATTACGAAGTTTGAAGCAAGCCTTAATTCATCAACATCAAGATCTTGTTTCTTCTAAAAAACTTGTTAAAACTATGAAAAGAAAAGAGGATTGATTAGTATGAAACAATTTGGTTTTGTTAGAGTGGGTGCTATTAGTAATCAGTTATTTCTTGCAAGTCCTATACGTAATGCTCATGAGATATTAAAAATGGTTCAGAAGGCAGATTCTTGTGGTATTGATATTGTTACTACTCCAGAGTTGTCTCTTACAGGTTATACTTGTGGAGATTTATTCTTTCATGATAATCTTTTATCTTGTGTGGAGTCTGCTATTCGTTATCTACTTGAAAATAGTAAAAATATGGATATTATTTTTATTGTTGGTGCTCCCATTCGGCATGATAATCAATTGTTCAATGTGGCAATTGTTATTCAGAAAGGAAAAATTTTGGGAATGGTTCCTAAAACGTATATTCCAAATTATGCTGAATTTTATGAGCAAAGATGGTTTTCTTCTAGTGAAGATTTGATAAATAAAGAAATTTCTTTTCTAGGGTTTCATGTAGCAATTGATACGAATTTATTATTTGTTGACAAAAGGTTTAAAGAGATTAGCTTTTCTTTAGAAATTTGTGAAGATTTATGGGCTGTAAATCCTCCTAGCAATTATCACTGTTTGCATGGTGCTACTATTATTTTTAATTTATCTAGTAGTAATGAGATCGTAGGAAAGGATGAATATCGTAGAAAGTTAGTTTCTATGCAGTCTGGAAAAGCTATTTGTGCTTATGTTTATGCTTCTAGTGGTATGATGGAGTCTTCTAGTGATCTTTTATTTGGAGGGAGTTGTCTTATTTTTGAGAATGGTACTTGTCTTTCTTCTAATGAAAGATTTTTGTTGGATAGTACTTTAATATATGCTGATGTTGATGTTAAAAGATTAACTCATGATAGAGCTAAAAATACTAGTTACATGAATTTTCGTGTTTCTTCTTTGTATCGTGTTATCTCTATTGATATAAAAGATAAGGGGCAACAATTAGAAAGGACTTATAGCCCATATCCTTTTGTTCCTATCGATGTTGACAAAAAGGATGAAAGATGTAGAGAGATTCTCAATATTCAGGCTTCTGCTTTGGCAAGAAGATTAATTCAGTTACATTTTCCAAAGTGTGTGATTGGAATATCCGGAGGTCTTGATTCTACACTTGCTTTTTTGGTAATAGAAAAGGCATATGAGAAGCTTCAGTTGGATATGAAAAATGTTATTGCTGTTACAATGCCAGGATTTGGTACTAGTAATAGAACCTATGCGAATGCTTGTCTTCTTATTAAAGAGTATGGTGCTTCTTTTTTAGAAGTGGATATTAAAAAAGCCTGTTTACTTCATATGAAAGATATTGGATTAAAAAGTCAAAATCGAAGTGTAACTTTTGAAAATATTCAAGCAAGAGAGAGGATGCAAATTCTTATGGATATTGCTAATAAAGAAAATGGTATTGTGATTGGTACTGGAGATTTATCAGAACTTGCTTTAGGGTGGTGTACGTATAATGGGGATCATATGAGCATGTATTCTGTTAATTCTAGTATTCCTAAAACTTTGGTAAAATATTTAGTGCGTTTTGTAGCAGATCATAGTAGTTCTAACAAAAAAAAGATTATCTATGATATTTTAGATACTCCTATCTCTCCAGAGTTATTACCTTTAGATAAAAAGGGAAAAATTCTTCAAAAAACAGAGTCTAATATTGGTCCTTATATGTTGCATGATTTCTTTTTATATCATTTTTTGAGATATGGTGCTAGTCCTAAAAAAATTTACTTTTTAGCTAAAAATACCTTTTCTTCTAATTTTTCTTCTTCGGAGATTAAAAAATGGTTAATCGTATTTATTAAGAGATTTTTTACTTCTCAATTTAAAAGAAATTGTGTACCTGACGGTATCAAGGTAGGAAGTGTTAGTCTTTCTCCTAGAGGAGATTTAAGATTCCCTAGTGATGCTGATTATGAAAGTTTTATAGAAGAACTTGAAAATTTAGAGTGAGGGTTATTATGAGAATTGGAATTTTCGGAGGGTCTTTTAATCCTCCTCATAAAGTTCATAAGAAAATTGCAACAAGTTTGGTAAAATATGGATATTTAGATAAAGTAATTTTTGTACCAACAGGTAATAGATATAAAAAGAAAGAATTAGTTGATGCAAAGGATCGTTTTCATATGTTATCTTTAATGGTAAAAGATTGTATAAATCTGGAGGTTTCTTCTTATGAAATTCAAGATTATTTAGTTTATACTTATCAGACTCTAGATTATTTTCAAAAAAAATATGTTTGTGATGAAATATATTTTATTTGTGGAAGTGATAATTTAAAGGAAATTACTAAGTGGAAAAATTTTGAAGAAATTTTAACTAAGTATAAGATTTTAGTTATAAAAAGAGATAAAGAGAATTTAGATTCTATCTTAGAAGAGTTGAAAGGTTATCAAGAAAATATTATTCTTATTCCTTATCTTTTTGCTAAGGTATCTTCTACTTTTGTTAGAGGATTACTTAAGTCTTCTCAAGATAGTGTTTCTAATTATGTTACTGCTGATGTTTTAGATTATATTAAAAAAAATAAGTTGTATATTTGATAAGTTTTTCTTTCAAAAGAAAGTTGTCATGGATTGGTTAAATACGATACAATAAGAAATAGGGAAGTTTTTTTATTAGTTAATCTAAGGAGGTTCTTATGAAAAGAATAGTAGAAGCTTTAAAGGCAAAGAATAAAACTATTAGTACGATGGAGTCATGTACAGGAGGTTATGTAGCTAGTTGTATTACGGATATTCCTTCTGCTAGTGAAGTTTTAAGATTTTCAGCTGTTACTTATTCTAATGAATATAAAATAAAAATGGGAGTAGACAAAGCATTAATTGATACGTATTCTGTTTACAGTATAGAAGTAGCACGTTCTATGGCTAAAAATATTGCTTTGTTTGCAAATTCTAATTATGGTATTGGAGTAACAGGAAAGTTTAATCGAGCTGATATTCATAATCCTTTCGGTAGTGATGATAAGGTTTATGTAAGTATCTATGATAAGGATACTGATCAATATTATGATAGTAGTTTTACCTCTATTAAAGATAATAGACTAGAAAATAAAAAATATATTGTTGAAGAGATTATAAAGAGTCTTATTTCTGTTATTTAAATAAGCTTTTTTTTCAATATATGCTATAATTTAGTTATATATGTTAAGGAGTTTAGAGCAAGTTTAAAACAAGGACAAAAGTGTTTATCCTGTTAAGCATCTTTTGGATACGAAAGAAAAAAATTATCATTCAGCTTCTTTAAAATCTATGAAAACATTGGAGTACTTTTGTTTTGAAGTATATTATTAGAAATTTAGAAATACTTGATTCAAAAGATCTTACTGATGATAATTGATTTATTTAGTTAAAGAGGTTCTTCTTTGGAGTGATGTTTCGAAAACGGGTGATAGAAGAGATATGTTATTATTTTGTGAAGGGAAAACTTTTGACTTTAGAGAAGTATTAAAAAAAAGACAAATAGATAGTACTATTATTTATTTTTGGTTATTCATGCATTATTTTCTTATATAGAATATCACAGTATGAAATTTAATTAGGTTGTGATTAAAAAAGGCATTAAAAGTCTCTTTATCCACATGAGGTAGAAGAGCAATTTGATTACTTTACTCCTAGCAGATAAGAAGAGCTTGTTAAGAGAAATCTTCCTGGTAGTAATATTATTTATAGTACGGCTTTGGTATTTACTTCATTTACTTTCTAAAAAGCTATTTACGATAGTGATATGAATGTGGTTTCATTACCTGATAGTACTTATGTATTGGTTATAAAGAAGGAGTGATAAGATGAAATTTCATAGTGAAGAAGAGTTTTTAAAAGCATATGATCCTAGTCAGTTTGAGAGGCTTTCTTTGACTGCGGATATTTTGATATTTAGTGTATCAGATGAAGTTAGTGATAATTATAGAAAACTTAATAAGAAGCATTTTAGTGTGTTATTGGTTAAAAGAGAGAATTATCCATTTAAAGATACTTGGTGTTTACCTGGAGGTTTTGTTGCTATTGATGAGGATATCGAAGATGCGGCTAAAAGAATTTTAAAAGATGAAGCAAATATATCGGATATTTATTTGGAGCAACTTTATACGTTTGGTAATCCGAAAAGAGATCCTAGAATGCGTATTGTATCTGTTTCTTATATGGCTTTGATTGATAAGAATAAGTTAGATTCAAAGATTTCTAGTAATGCTTCTTGGTTTCATATTTCTCTTTTGGAAGATGATAAAGAAATATTAGTTACACTTGATAATGGGATAGATACTATAAAATTTAAAGTAGGGAAAAGTTTGAAGGAGAAGACTACGGATAGATATCAGTTTAAGGTTTTAGAAAATGATCGTATTGCTTTTGATCATCCTTTGGTTATTGTCAGTGGAATAGAAAGATTAAAAAATAAAATAGCGTATACGGATATTGTATTTAATATGATGCCAGAGTATTTTACTTTAGGTGAGTTACAAAGGGTATATGAAGTGATACTGGGGAAAAAGCTTTTAGACCCAGCATTTAGAAGGATTATATCTAATAAAGTAGAAAAAACTGATAAAATGAGGACTGGTGGTGGTCATAGACCATCGTATTTATTCCGGTATAAAACAAAATGATTTGTTTTTTTGCTTTTGATACATTATAATTGTTTTGATAATGATTACGGTTTTATAGAAATTAACTGTTTTGCAATGGGGATGATTAGATTGTTAGAGTTAAAGGATATTTGTTTTTTTAGAGAAAATAAAAAAATTTTAGACCATGTTAATTTGTGTTTAGAGTCTGATAAGTTTTATGTTATTACAGGTCCTAATGGGAGTGGAAAATCTACTTTGGCTAAGATTATTATGGGAATAGAAAAACCTGATTCTGGTCGAATTTTATTTGACGGGGTGGATATTACGGATATGAGTCTAGATAAAAGAGCAGAATTAGGATTTGGTTTTGCATTTCAACAGCCTGTTTGTTTTAAAGGGATTACTGTATATGATTTATTAAATGTTGCTAAAGGGAAGAAAATTACTAAAGAAGAGGCTTGTAATATATTATCTAAAGTCGGATTATGTGCTTTAGAGTATGTGGATAGAGAGATTAATAAAACTTTATCAGGTGGAGAATTAAAGAGAATAGAGATAGCTACTATTATTGCTAAAAATCCGAAGTTTGCTATTTTTGATGAGCCAGAAGCTGGGATAGATTTGTGGAGTTTTAAAAATTTAATTAGGGTATTTAAAGATGTTCGTAGCTCCTTAAGTGGGACTACTTTGGTTATTTCTCATCAAGAGAGAATTTTGAATATAGCAGATATGATTATTTTGATGGAGTCTGGTAAAATTGCAAAAATGGATACTAAAGATCATTTTATGACAGGATTTTTTAGTGGAAAGAAATGCTGCTTAGGAGGTGATATGGATGAATAAAACCGATGAGTCTTTGTTAAAAGAAGTGTTGCCAAGTGATGTAAAAAAAGCAGATGTTTATAATATTCGAAAAAATGGAAAATGTGTAGAACGAAAAGTAAATCCCTATATTAGTATCGATTCGAAAGAAGATGGATCGGGTATTGATATATATGTGAAAGAAGATACTTTGTTCGGTATTATCAATATTCCTGTTATTATTACAGAAAGTGGACTGAAAGATGTTGTTTATAATGATTTTCATATCGGTAAAAATGCTAATGTAACTATCATTGCTGGTTGCGCCATTCATAATGATTCTTGTGATCACTCAGAACACGATGGAATTCATAGGTTTTTTTTAGAGGAGAATTCTAAAGTAAAATATATAGAAATACATTATGGAGAGGGATTAGGAAGTGGTAAGAAAGTTTTGAATCCGGTAACAGAGATTACCATGAAGAAAAATTCTTATATGTTAATGGATTCTGTACAGTTAAAAGGAGTAGATAATACTTTAAGAAAAACAAAGGCTACTTTGTACGATAATGCTACTTTAGTTATTACAGAGAAAATTCTTACTACAGGAGAACAATATGCTAAGACGGATTTTTTAGTGGATTTATTGGGAGAAAATTCTAGTACTCATGTTACTTCTAGATCGGTTGCTGAAGATTTTTCTTATCAAGAGTTTAATTCTAATATTATTGGTCATGGTTCTTGTTATGGTCATGTGGAATGTGATGCCATTATCAAAGATGAAGGAAAAGTAAGGGCAGTTCCTGAGATTTATGCTAAGAGTGTAGATGCTAATTTAGTTCATGAAGCTACGATAGGAAAGATTGCAGGGGATCAGTTTACTAAATTAATGTCATTAGGTCTTAATGCAAAGGAAGCAGAAGATATGATTATTCATGGATTTTTAAAATAAACTTTTTTCTTTTTTTATTAAAAAAGTTAGTAATGTCGAAACTAAAAAACAAAAGAGATGTATCAGGTACAGAAGTAAAGATTATTTCATTATATGGTAGGGTTATCAACAAGAAAGATAAATGAACAAATACAAAATTATGATGTTGTTATTTGGTGGGCAAATGTCCCAAATGAATTACCTAAAATTAGAAATGTTAAAGATATAAATTATAAAACAATGCTTGTTTCTTCAAAAAGAAATGTAGATAATAAACATTCTTTTCAAGATTTACTTCAAAGATCTTTTGCATTAAAATCAAGTTTAACAATAGAGTTTAGCAAAAATAATGATTTATATAGTATGAAATTATTTGATCCACTTGGTAACGCATGGTATGAAGGAACAAATATTAAAGAATGTTCTAAAGAATTAATAGATAGATTAAATTTTATAAAAAGCATAACAAGAGAATCAACCGTTTCTTCAGAAGAAGGTATTGGTGCTTTGGCTTGGTTTTTTAATATGTTTAAAGAAGAAATGTATAAATCTGATAGTAATCCAACTATTCCTGTTAAAAAAGTATTTTTTAATCTTGTAAAAGAATATGCTTCTAAATTTGCTGAAGCAACATTTGAAACAAAAGATGTTAAGAGATTTTTAGGGAATGCTTCGTTTAGATGTCCTAAAGGTTTTCCATCATTTAGAGAAGGTAAATATATTTTTGTAAGTAAAAGAAATGTTAATAAAGAATTTATTGGAATTGATGAATTTGATCCAGTATATTTAGAAAATAGAAGAGTATATTGTTGTGGAGATAGTAAACCATCTGTTGATACGCCAATCCAAGTTAGATTGTATGAATTATTACCTAATATAAATTATATGATACATTCTCATTGTTATATTGATGGTGCTCCATTTACACAAAAGTCTTTACCATGTGGAGCAGTAGAAGAAGTAGGAGAGATATTAGGATTATTGGAAAAAGAGTATAACAACGATTTAAAAAAAGATTTTTATTTAATTAATTTAGTAGGGCATGGAAGTATTATGATGAGTAAGACTCCAGAACAATTAATGAATATTGATATGATAGGTAGAAAATTACCTGAAAATCAGTATGCAAAAAAGTTAGTAAGAAAAAGATGAGACTTGATTCATAATTAAGTCCTCTTTTTTATTTATTGATATTTTTATATAAAAAATTACAAAATCCAGTCGAGCTATTGTAAAAAAAATCAATTAGTGATAAAATGATAATATCTTTTGAGAAAGAGATATTATTATTGGCTCGTTGGTGAAGTGGTTTAACACGCTGCCCTCTCAAGGCAGTATTCATGGGTCCGAACCCCATACGAGTCACCATTTTGTGTTTAAGTAGTCTTTGTGACTATTTTTTTTGGAATAAAAAAGATTTTCTGACATATGAATATAATATGAAAAATAAAATAAATTTAAAAAAAATATTTGTAATTATTGTTTTCACTATTTTAATAGGTAGTTTTTTTAGTTTTTTTGTGTCAACTGATATATATGAAGAAATTGTAAAACCTTCCTTAGCTCCACCTGGGTTTATTTTTCCTATTGCTTGGATTGTTCTATATATACTCATGAGTATTTCTTTGTATTTAGTAACTAATGATATAAAAAAAGACAATATAAACTACTATATGATTTATATTGTGCAAATGATAGTAAACTCTTTTTGGACATTCATCTTCTTTGGATTAAAAGCTTTCTTTTTTTCCTTTTTTTGGATTTTATTGTTAATTGTTTTTGTTGGAATTATGTCCTATATGTATTGTAAGAGAAGTAAGGTTTCTTTTGCTTTATTGGTTCCTTATTTATTATGGCTTGTTTTTGCAGCCTATTTAAATTTTCAAATCTATTTATTGAATTAGTCTTTTTTTGTTTTATTCTTTAGTAAGTTATCTTCTTTGTTTTTAATATGTGTTAGTAAAGATATTAAAAATAATACTATAATTCCTACTGTCTCTAATACGATAGGTGGAAAGATGTGATTAAGAAATGGGTAGAGTTCTGTTAGAAAATTTGGTAATCCACCTGACATTATGTAGTTTGTTTTGAAAATCATATTAAAAATAGACATGATGAGAAAGATTAAATTAGCAGTGATAAATGTTTTTATTGTGTCTTTTAATGTAATGGTGAAATCTTCTAAGTAGAGAATAAAATAACTAAATATCATCAATAAGTGATGACTGATAAAGTACTGATAGAATAAGAAATGATCAAAACTACTTGTTAATTCTGGATAAAATATGGCAGGAAGAGGACCTATAAAGGTAAGAGGAAATATAATTTTATATAATTTTCTTTTTCCTGTTAATAAATATATCATAAATAATATTCCGGCAATAAAACAGAAATGTAGTGGCAAATGCACTTTCCAATTGTAGACTCCATAATAAAGATAACTGCCATAATATATGGCCATATTGCCAAATAATATGATAAACATTGTGTATTTAATCAATCGATGTTTTTTTTTGTCAATTTTTTTTATTTGATTTCTTAATAAATATATTAGTAATAATCCTGTTAATCCAATGATGATACAACCAATATGTGTCTTCCCAAAAAGAATAAAAGGAATTTTTATTTCTTCATCTAGAAAAAATTCTCTCATTGCGTTTTCACCTCTATTTTAAATTTTAGAATAAGTATTTTGAAACAATTATATCATGACAGTCGATAATTCTAACAATATTCGTATCAGATTATGTAAACCTTGTAAAAGATGATGGTAACTTTCTTTTATATAAAATTAGCAAACAAGATTGACAAGTGCCAAAAAAAGTGATAACATAAATTTTGTTGATAAGTCAACAGAAAGAGGCGTTATATGAAGAAGAAACAATTTAAGGCAGAGTCTAAAAGATTGTTAGATTTAATGATTAATTCTATTTATACGAATAAAGAGATTTTTCTAAGAGAACTTATTTCTAATGCTAGTGATGCAATTGATAAGCTTTATTATCGTTCTTTAACCGATCGTAAGGTGAAATTGAACCGTGATGATTTTTATATTAAGATAGATATTGATAAAGATAAGAATACTTTGACAGTTAGTGATAATGGTTGTGGAATGTCTATGGAAGAGCTTGAAGAAAACCTTGGTACTATTGCTCAAAGTGGAACCCTTCTTTTTAAGGAAGAGAATAAGAAAAAAGATGTGGATATTATTGGACAATTTGGAGTAGGTTTCTATTCGGCTTTTATGGTAAGTGATAAAATCGAAGTTATTAGTAAAAAGTATGGAGAAGATAAGGCCTATATTTGGGAGAGTGAAGGTGCTAGTGGATATACTATTGAGGAGACTAAGAAAGATGAGTATGGTACTAGTGTAGTTTTACATTTGAAGAAAGATGATGACAATGAAAAATATTCGAGATATTTAGATACTTTTACAGTAGAAGGACTTGTTAAAAAATATTCTGATTATATTAAATATCCAATTAAAATGGATATTGAACATGAAGAGTTAAAAGAAGGTAGCAAGGACGAATATGAGATGCACATACATGAAGAGACTGTTAATAGTATGATTCCACTTTGGAAAAGAAATAAAAAAGAAGTGAAAGAAGAAGATTATGATAGATTTTATATGGATAAGTTCTATGATTATGAAAAACCGCTTCGAGTAATTCATAGTAATGTTGAGGGTCAATGTAGTTACAATGCACTTTTATTTATTCCTGGAAGAGTTCCTTTTGATTTTTATACGAAGGAATATGAAAAGGGATTGGAGTTATATTCTAATGGTGTTCTAATTATGGAAAAATGTTCTTCTCTTTTACCAGATTATTTTAGTTTTGTAAAAGGTCTTGTGGATACGCCAGATGTTTCATTAAATATTTCTCGTGAGATGCTTCAACAAGATAGACAGGTTAATATTATTGCTAAGAGTATCGAGACTAAGATTAAAAAAGAACTTGAGAGTATGTTAGAAGAAGCTAGAGAGGATTATGAAAAATTCTTTAAGACTTTTGGAATTCAATTGAAGTTTGGTATTTATAATGGGTATGGTGCTCATAAGGATACGTTGAAGGATTTAGTTATGTTCTATTCTTCTACTGAGAAAAAACTAGTTACTTTTAAAGAATATGTTTCAAGGATGAAAGAGGGGCAAGATAAAATCTATTATGCTTGTGGAGAAAGTGTGGATAAGATCGATTTATTGCCACAAGTTGAGTTGGTTAAAGATAAGGAATATGAGATATTATATTTAACTGAATATGTGGATGAATTTGCACTTCAAGTTCTTATGGAATATGATAAGAAACCTTTTGCTAATATTTCTAGTGAAAAATTAGATTTAGAAACTGTGGAAGAAAAAGAAGAGCTTAAAAAGAATAATGAAGAGAATAAGGAAATGTTTGAACTTATGAAAGAGGCAGTAAAAGATGAGGTTAAAGATATTCGATTTACTAGAAGACTTAAAAATCATCCTGTTTGTTTAACTAGTGAGGGTCAAGTTTCTATTGAGATGGAAAAAGTAATTAATTCTATGCCTACAGACGAAAAAGTAAAAGCGGAAACTATTCTTGAAATCAATGAAAATCATCCAATCGTAGAAAAATTGAAAGATCTTTATCATAATAATAAAGAAGAGTTAAAGAAATATACTAAAATATTGTATTCACAAGCTAGACTTATTGAGGGTCTTCCTATAGATAATCCTACTGAGATAAGTAACTTAATATGTGAAATTATATCTAATAAATAGCAAGTAAAGATTCGTTTACTAGAATGGAAACGGATCTTTTTTGTATCATATTATTCATTTTATTAAGAACGTAGTTTTTTTGTCAATAAAGAATATTTAAGTGTGTTATAATCATAAAAGGGAAGTGTTATCGTGAATATTTTTGATTACGTCGAAAGGAATACAAAAACTTTTGAAGAGGCCAGTTTTAATGAGATAGATAATTTAGTTTTTTCTAGATTAGCTTATTTTAAGTTTGATGGAATATTAGCTTTCGATGAGAAAACATCTATTAGTGAGGCTTATCATCGTTTTCTTTTTTTTAAGAAAATGAATGCTGAAAATATTTCTTTTGATAGAAAGACTGTGAAGTTTTTTGAAAAAGTTGCTAAAAGTAAAAGGTTTAAAGATGTATTGATTGGAAATTATGTTAATGTTATCAACGTATTGTTAGAAAAACAATTTTCGGCTTTAACTTTTTATTTACCAGGTTTTATTTATGTTTGTTTTCGTGGGACTGATGAGACTTTAGTAGCATTAAAAGAAGATTTTAATATGACTTATATGGTGCATATTCCTTCACAAAAAGAAAGTGTTAAATATTTAGAAAATATAGCTAAAAGGAATCGATGTAACGTTATGATTGGAGGACATTCTAAAGGGGGAAACTTAGCAATGTATTCTGCCATTTTTTGTAAAAATAAGTATAAAAAAAGAATCGTTGCTGTTTATAACAATGATGGACCAGGTTTTTTTAATGAAATTATAGAAAGTAAAAAATATCGACAGATATTGGATAAAATTTATACTTATGTTCCACAAACTTCTATTATTGGTATGCTTTTGTATCATAGAGAAAAAATAATTGTAATTAAAAGTAATAGGTCTCTTATTATGCAGCATGATCCGGATTCTTGGAAAATAGATATTGTTAATTGTCAGTTTGTTAGAATGCGTTCTATCAATAAAAAAAGTCAATATATTGATAAAGTCATGAGTTCTTTGGTTTTGATGAGTGATGAGAGGAAGAAACAATTTTTTGAAATCCTTTATCAAATACTTACTTCTACTGGTGCTAGAACAGTTAAAGATTTGTCTAAAGAAAAGATAAAGAATATTAAAGAATTACTTGCTCATTATAGGAAATTAAATCCTGAAGATAAAATGTTATTTATTAGTGTTTGGAAAGAGATTATCCGAGTTGCAAGGTTAAATATTTCGAGCTATTTACCTAAAAAGAAAGAAAAGGTAAGTAGGTAAAATAATATTTTTAATCTTTTTTCTTAAGTAAGTAGTTTTCCTTTTTTTCATTTAAGCTTTAAACTTTTTCTTTTTAAAATAGCTATTTTTATTTATTTTTGATTCATTATCATTTTCTTCGAATTACCTTTCTAGTATATCCTAGTTATTGGATATTGGCACTTAGTATTGTCATAGATAATAAGTTTGATTATTTAATTTGTTTTTATATTCCTGTTACCGTATTGCTTTTTTATGTAATAACTACTTATTTTGGTACCTATTTTGTTTGTACTAAGAGACATCTATCAAATGAAGTTTTTTCTTGTTTCCATTAAAAAAAATAATGTCAATTAATGCCTAATTTCTTTTCCTTTGGTTTCTTTTTTTTATATTAGTGATAAAATGATGATATGTTTATTAGGAAAGGGTGATAAAATGATAAATAGAATGGTGCTTAATGAAACTTCTTATTTTGGTTATCATGCTAGAGAGGTTTTGCCTGAAGAAATAAGAAAAAGGGGATTAAATAAAGCTTTGTTAGTTACTGATAAGACGTTAATGTCCTGTGGTGTTACTAAAATGGTTTTGGATATATTGGATCATGATGGTATCCTATATAGTGTGTTTGATAATGTAAAGCCAAATCCTACTATAGCAAATGTGTTAGAAGGATTAGAGGTTTGTAAAAAAGTAGGTGCTGATTATCTTATTGCCGTTGGTGGAGGTAGTGTTATAGATACTGCAAAGGCTATTTCCATTATTATGAATAATCCAGAACGAGTGGATATTGTTAGTCTTGAGGGTGTGTCAGATACTAAGAATAAGGGTATGCCTTTGATAGTGCTTCCTACTACAAGTGGTACTGCAGCGGAAGTTACTATTAATTATGTTATTACTGATGAGGAAAGAAAAGTTAAAATGGTTTGTGTTGATCCTAATGATATACCAACTCTTTCTATTGTCGATGCAGAGCTTATGTTAGGTATGCCTAAAAGTGTTGCTGCTGCAACAGGTCTTGATGCTCTTACTCATGCTATTGAAGGATATATCACGAAATCAGCATGGGAAATGACAGATATGTTCCATTTGGAAGCAATTAAACTGATTTATCATAATCTAGAAAAGGCCGTAAAAGAAAAAGATAAGGAGGCTGTTTTCAATATGGCTCTTGCTCAATATATAGCTGGTATGGGATTTTCTAATGTTGGACTTGGAATTGTCCATTCTATGGCTCATCAGTTAGGTGCCGTTTATGATACTCCACATGGAGTTGCCAATGCTCTTTTGCTTCCTTATATCATGGAGTTTAATGGTGTAGAATGTCCAGAGAGAATGAGAAAAATAGGAGAGGTGTTCGGGCTGGATTTGAGTAATATGACCGATGTAGAGGTAGTAGAAAAAGTAAGTAATGAAGTAAGAAATTTGGCTATAAAGTTAGATATACCTCAACATATTAGTGAAATTGGTGGAAAAAAGGAGGATATTAGAATGCTTGCAGAGAAGGCTCTAGTTGATCCTTGTACAGGGGGCAATCCACGATATGTCGATGCCGATATTTTGGAAGATTTGTTTACAAAGGCATTTTAATATGAAGGGTGCAAAGTTTTTTGTACCTTTTTATGTATAGTATTATAATAAAGGTATGTGATTATATGAAAATATGTTTATTAAAAGAGAATAATCCATCATTATCTTATCTTTTTTCAGAGGTATTCCATATCGAATGTCCTATCATAGATATCCAAGAATGCCAAAGAAAGAATATTAGATTTTTGTGTGCTTTTGATATAGATAAAATAGTAGGTGCTATTATGATAACTTTAAAAGAGGACCCTGTGAAAGGAGTGAAAAGTTATTATTTGGATTATGTATCTGTTCTTGATGAGTATCAGAATCAAGGAATAGGCACAATGCTCATGAGGGAAATGGAACAGCTTGCTTTCAAAGAATCTATTGATTATATTCAGTTTACTTCTAATCGAAAAAGAAAAAAGGCTAGGATGCTTTATACTTCTTTGGGATATTTGCAAAGAGATACGAATGTTTTTTATAAGAAAGTCTAGAGGTTATTATGAAAGTGTATATGTGTAATGATAAAAAGAATTATTGGTTTGATAAGGTAGATTGGAAAAAAGTTGTTTTTTGTTTTGTCATTTGTTTTATTTGTTTCTTTTTGTTTTTTTATTTTTTTATTGGTAATGAAAATTATCTAGAAAGAGCTATATCGACATCACTTTTACTATCTTATCTTATTTCATTTTGTTTTATTATTCATTATTTAATTGATAATCGAATTTGTGTTTATGTTATTCGAGATAAAAAAATGTACGTATTGTTTCCTCATTCTTTTAGTAGGGAATATGAAGATTCTTTGATTAGTTATAGTGCATTTAAAAAAATAGTTTCCAATTCACAAAATATAGAAAAGATTTTAAACCATGATTCTTTATTTTGGGGAATTGATTTGTTTGAAGTAGAGAATATTGAATATTCTAGGAAAAGTTCTAAGCATTTTGTAGTTAAGGCAAGTGGTATTTTCTTTCAGTGGACTTTTTGTGGAAGAAAATTTGCTGAGGGAGATTATGAGTTGAAAAAAAGTAGTGCTACTAAGAAATTTGTTATTCCTTCTGATTATAGCCGTTATGAAGAGCTTTTAGATTTTTTAAGTAAATAGGTGCTTTTTCATGTGATAAAGTAGTAGTTGTTTGTTTTTGACAAAAAATATAGAAAGTGTTATGCTTTCTATATCGGCAAAGACTAGGAAGAGTAATTTTGTATTTTTTTGTAGAGAGTTATTGTTTGGTGGAAAATAACATGAATAGAAGATGAACGACACCTACGAGCTACTTATTTGAAATTAATATTTAATAGTAGAATAAGTCGGATATGAACCGTTATCTCATTGAGTGATTATATATATAATTCTATTTACATATATAATAAATTGGGTGGTACCGCGGATTTTCAGTTATTCGTCCCTTTGTGGATAATATAACTGTTTTTTATTATATATTGAATAGGAGGAAGTAAGATGAAAAAAATATATTTTAAAAGTTTAAACGAATATTTTGAACAAGAAATAACAATAGAAGGTTTTGTTGATAATATTCGTAATTTACAATATGTTCAGTTTTTAATTGTTAGAGATACTACTGGTAAAGTTCAATTAACCATTGAGAAAAATGAAGAAAATAGTAAATTAAATGAAATAGTTTCTAATTTAACAGTAGAAAGTACAGTTAAAATTACTGGGACACTATTTAAAAATGAAAAAGTAAAACTTAATGGAATGGAATTCATACCAAGCAACATCATTATAACTAGTAGATGTTTAGAGGAGTTACCTTTGAACTATAAAGATAGCAGGTCCGCACTATTGGATACTAGATTGAATTACAGATTTTTAGATTTAAGAAGTGAAAAAAATATTCTTATGTTTAAAGTTCAAACCTGTATGATTCATGCAATGAGAGAGTTTGTAGTAAAAAATAATTTTACAGAAATTCACACTCCTAAAATTATTAGTGCGGCAAGTGAATCAGGTGCAGAAGTATTTGAAGTAAAATATTTTGACAGGAAAGCCTATTTAGCACAAAGTCCACAATTTTATAAGCAAATGGCTATGTGTAGTGGGTTTGAAAAAGTATTTGAAATTGCTCCAGCTTTTAGAGCAGAAAATTCTAATTCCTATAGACATACAACGGATTTTACATCATTTGATATTGAGATGAGTTATATTGAATCATTAGAGGAATTAATGGATTTTGAAGAAGATTTATTCATAGCGGGATTATCCGCTGTTAAAGAACAGTATGGTGAACAAATAAAAGAATTGTTTAATGTAGATGTTGTTATTCCATCGAAACCATTTCCTAGAATTAAATTAGAAGAATTATATCAAGTCCTAGAAAACGAGTATGGATTTAAAATGAACTATGAAGATGTCGGAGATATGAATGCAGAATCGGAGAAACTAGCTTCCAAATATGTTATGGAAAAATATGGACACGAGTTTGTATTTATAACAGATTTTAGTGCTAAAAAAAGAGCATTTTACCATAAAAGAGAAAAGGGAATACCTCAAGGAGCAGATCTTATTTGGAAGGGATGTGAAACTACTACTTTAGCTTTAAGAGAACATCGTTACGAAATTTTATGTGAGCAAGCAAAAGAAAAAGGGTTAGGAGCAGATGTTAAGTTCTATCTTGAATTTTTTAAATATGGTTGTCCACCACATGGAGGGTTTGCTCTTGGAGTAGATAGAGTAACTATGTTATTATTAGAAACGGGTTCTTTAAAAGAGACAATGTTTATATTTAGAGGGCCAACTAGAATTGAACCATAGGAAAAAAGGAGAGAATAAAAGTGTTAGTAAAAAATAATTATCATGAATGTTTAACCAATTTAGCATGTTCTATTAGAAAATATTTTGGGTTAGACTATAAACATAATACTTTAAGTTATATTGATGAACTTTTAGAAGCAAAAAAACCTAAAAATATAGTTACTATACTATGTGACGGTATGGGGTCAAAAATTATTGATAGAGTATTAGATGAGAATTCATTTCTCATTGTAAACAGATTAAAAGATATTACTACCGTTTTTCCTGCAACCACAGTAGCTGCAACAACGTCTATGATGACAGGACTAAATCCAGTTGAATCTGGAATGCTTGGTTGGGATATGTATTTTAAAGATATAGATAAGACAATCACTACATTTTTAAATTCTGAAAAAGGAGATTTAGAATATAAACCTTTACAAGAAGCTATAGATTTTAAAGAAAAACACATGAAAACTAAATCAATAATGGAAGAAATTAATGAAAAAACAGAATATAGTGCTTATACATTATTTCCTTTTGGTGAGAATGCATATGATGATTTAGATGATATGTTTCATATTATTATAGAAAAATGTAATGAAGAAGGTAAAAAATATATTTATGCATATAGTACAGAACCGGATAGCATGATGCATGAATTAGGAACTGATTGTGCCCCTGTAAAAGAACTAATATTGGATTTAAATAAAAGAATCGAGAATTTGTGTACAAGAATAGAGGATACAATCATTTTTGTAGTAGCAGATCATGGACACAAAAATATTACTAACATTGATTTAAATGAATACCCTGATATCATTGAATGCCTAGTTAGAAATACATCAATAGAGCCAAGAGCAGTAAATTTCTTTATTAAAAATGAAAAGAAGGAAGAGTTTGTTGAATTATTTAATAAATACTTTTCAAATGATTTTGAATTATATAATAAAGAAGATATCATTCATTCTAAGTTGTTTGGTGAAGGAAAGGAAAATGAAATATTTAGAGATTCATTAGGAGATTACCTGGCAATTGCTACAACAGACAAAGCTTTATTGTATATAGGAAGTGAGATATTAAAGTCTCATCATGCTGGTTATACTGAAGATGAAATATTTGTACCTTTAATTGTTATTGATAGATGCAAAAAATAGAATTAAAAAGGGTTGCAAGTAGTTTTGACATTATTCTTATTTTGTGATATAATACAGCTATTTTTAAGGGGGATATTATGTTTAATAGTGAAATTTTAGATAGGAATAAGAAAACTTTGCGTGATGTTAAATTTTCTTTGAAAAGAGGTTATAGAAGGCTAAATGGAAGTCTTAGAGAACCTATTATGAAAGAGGTTGGTAGTAGTTCTTTAGAAGAGACATTTACACTAGGCGAACAGAAAAATGGTACTTTATTGTTTGCATCATCCATTCCATCCATTGCTTTTGGTGCAATTTCTGCTGTTGGTTCATTAGGAGTTGTTTTTGTTGGTGCTTCTTTGCTTTTAAATTTGGGGTATACGGGAAGTCAGAGTGATATGTTAGTTTTGAAAGAAGTAGAAAAAACTTTTATGTCTATTGCAGATTTTACTTCAAAAAATTTATCTAGATGCATTTTAAGTCTAGCAATTCCTTTTTCTGTTGCTATTCTCAGTATGCCTTGTAAGTTAGTCAAAACAGTAAAAGAGAATACATATCGAAGACAGTATGAAAAAAAGAAAGTTGATTATGATTTAAAATGTTCTTTTATGATGGAACTTGATGATATTGTTCAATTAGTAACGGATATTGAAAATGATAGAGATGATGTTTCTTTAGTGTTTGCCAAGAGTTTTTTTAAAAATGTTGATTTAACTCAGAATAGTAACCGTTTTAATTTTCAAATTTTATCTGGCGTGGCTGATTACAGGTCGAAGATTTTAAAGGAAAAAGATCAAGTAGGAAGTAAAGAAGAAACCGATGAAGCTTTTTTAAATTTTATTCATCTTCTTAGTAGTGCTACGTTGGAAAATGGTGCTTCCAAAAATTTTATCGATAATGAATATGTTCAAACTTTAGTGAATACGTATAGTGGTGCAAAAAAAGCAAAATATCCTTTAAAAAGTTTGACTAATAGGACAAAATAAGAAAATTGGGTATTTATTTATTCAAAATATTTGTTATAATATACGATGAATTTGTAGTAAAATATGAAATAGATTATGGGGAATTTTATGAAAAGTGAAGATTTACGAGAATTAAAAAGATTTTTAAGTACATTAGATGATGAAGAGTTAAAACAAAGGGCTTTGTATCTTAAGGATTTAGCAAGTGGAAAGATAGAAGGGCCATCAGTGGGATATCCTAGCATTGATCAGCCGTGGTTACCTAGTTATAGTGATGAGAAAATTACGTATACTTTCCCAGAAAAATCAATTTATCAACTTATTTACGATAATCTTTCAATGAAGAAAGATCAAGTAGCTTTTGATATTCGTAGTAGTGCAAATGGTTTTACTAAGGGAATAAAAGTTACTTACGGACAGTTTTTGAAAAATATTAATAGAATAGCAAAATCATTATCTGTAATTGGTACTAAAGAAGATGAAATTGTTCCGATTATTTTACCTAATGTTAAAGAAGCAAGAGAGCTTATTTATGCAAATAGTGTAGTAGGGTCAACATCTTATCCTATATCACCTCTTTTGGCAGTTAATCAGTTGGAATCTATTATTAAAGAAAATTCGGTTAAAACCGTGTTTATCTTTAAAGCTTTCTATCCAAAATATAGAAAAGCCTTGGAAAATAGTAATATTGAACATATTGTTTATTTAGATGGTACAGAAATGTTTCCTTTGTTTTTTAAGCTTGCTAAAAAAATAGAAAAATTGGCAAAGCATGAGGATAATGAAGTAGATAGGATTATTGAAAGTGATAAAAGAATTATGTCTTGGGATGACTTTTGCTCTTGTGGTAAAAAAATTCAAGGAGACTTAGTTCCACATTACAAGAAAGATCATGTTGCTGTGATTATTGGAACTAGTGGTACGACGGGGACACCTAAAGGTGTTTGTTTAACTGATGAAAATGTAAACGCTGTTGCTATTTCTTATATCAATGGAGAGTATTTTGAAGGGAATTTTATGGATGCTTTGCTTCCTTCTATCGGATATGGAATTTCTATGATTCATTATCAAGCGGCTTCTGGACGTTATGTGTATTTAATACCAGAATTATTAACTACTAAATTTCCAGAAGCAGTGGAAAAATTGAAACCAGATAATTTCCCTGGTGGACCGGTTCATTATATTAATTTAATTAAGAGCAATCTTTGTGAAAAACAGGATTTTCAGGTCGAAAACTTTATTTCTGGTGGAGCTAGTCTACCTAGAAGTGTAGAAAAGGGTCTTAACAAAGTAGATGAAGATTATGAAGAAAGAGGGGTTTCTAATTCAGATTTGAAAGTTAGACAAGGATTTGGACTTAGTGAGAATGCTGCAGTAGGTGCTTACAATAAACGAGGATGGTATAAATTTGGAAGTATAGGAATTCCTATTATCTATGAAAATGTGGGAATTTTTGAGCCGGGAACTGATAGAGAGCTTCCTTATAATGAACAAGGTGAGATTTGTATAACAGGACCAACAGTAATGAAGGAATATTTGAATAATCAAAAAGAAACAGATGCTGTTATTAAAGTGCATGCTGATGGAGAAAGATGGATTCATACAAAAGATATTGGATATATTGATGAAACAGGACATATTTATCATGTGGATCGTATAAAAAATATATTTATGAGAACAGGTTTTAATGTTCATCCTGCTCAAATTGCTGAATTTTTGAATGAATTACCGTTTGTTGTTAATAGTGCTGTAATCGGGTTTGAGCATCCTGAAGAACAGGCTGTTCCTGTTGCATTTGTTCAAATTGATGAAAGTCAAAGAAACCATCGAACCGATGAAGATTTAAGAAGTGTGTTATTGTCTAAATCCACTGAAAATTTAGAGCAACCTTCTGTACCTGTTGATTTTGTATTTGTTGATGAATTACCAATTAATGCGGGTGGTAAAATCGATCAAGGATTGATAAGGAAACAAGCTGATATTGATTTTGATAGAGATCATGGTAAAGTATTAAAAAAGAGTCTATCATTTAGAGAAAAGTAATTTTTATTGGATTGTGAAGATACTTCATTTTGGAAGTGTCTTTTTTTTGTTATCAGAGTGTTATAATATGCTTGAAAGGTGTAGGTGTTAAGTATGAGAAAATTAAAAATTCATGGCGTTTATAGGCATTATAAGGGAGATTTATATATCGTCGAAGATATCATATATCATAGTGAGACGTGTGAAAAAATGGTTGCTTATAGAGCTTTATATGGGGATTGTAGATTATGGTGTAGACCATATGATTGTTTTTTTGATGAAGTGAATATGAATGGTCAAAAATATCGATTTCAATTGCAAAAAATAGAAAGTTTGAATAAAAATCATTAAATGAAAATCAAGATAAAATGTTTTTTGAAATTTTATGGAAGTTTTGTTCTTGGATTCGTTTATAAAAGTTAACTATGTGAAAATTTACAAATAATTAAAGCAATGTTATAATTGATTAAGAGGATAGATAGTATGGTAAGTATTTCATTTTCAGTTTGTTGTTTTATTTTTTTATTCATTATTGCTTTGTTTTATTTTTCAAAAGAAAAAATAAAAAATTTTGATAATACTATTTTTACATGTATTCTGATTATTAATTTAATTGGTGTTGTGATTGATTTAGTGGGATTTTTATCTTTTAATTATCTTGGTATAGAAAATCCATTAAGTATTTTGATTGCCAAGTTATTTTTAGTTTATTTTATGAGTTATGCTTTTTCTTTAATGATTTATATTTTGAATCTTACTTTTTTGATTAAAGGTCAGGTAAAGAATCTTTTAATCCCTTTTTTATTATTTTGTTTTTTGGTTTTGTTATTACCGATTGATATTTATTATGAAGGTATTGTTGCTTATACTTATGGTATTGGCGTGGTTATGGCTTATCTTGTTGGATTTCTAATTATTGCCATAATGATTTTTTGTCTTTTGAAGATTAGAAAAAGTGTTCAGAAGAAAAAGTATATTCCTTTGTTGGTTTTTGTTTTTCTTACTTTAGCTGTTGTTATTATTCAAATATTGGATCCAGAATTAACTTTGTTGTTGTTTTCTAATTCTATTGTTACGACATTAATGTATTTTACGATTGAAAACCCGGATATGAGATTAATAGAGGAGTTGGAGTTGGCAAAGGAACAAGCAGAGAAAGCAAATAATGCAAAGACTGATTTTTTATCTAGTATGTCACATGAGATTAGAACTCCGTTGAATGCAATTGTAGGATTTAGTCAAAATTTATATGAAGAAAATATTCCTGATAGTGTAAAAGAACAAGTTAAAGATATTATTTCAGCAAGTGATAGTCTTCTAGAAATTGTTAATGGTATTCTTGATATTTCTAAGATAGAAGCTAATAAATTAGAGATTATCAATGATGAATATCGTTTTGAGAAAATATTTGATGATTTAGTTTCTCTTGCTAGAGTTCGATTAGGAGATAAGGATATTGTGTTAAAGACGTATTATGATGATAGTATTCCTAAGGTGCTATTTGGGGATAAGTTGCGTGTTAAACAAGTAATTCTTAATATTCTTACAAATTCAGTTAAGTATACTAATAGTGGTTTTATAGAGTTTAAAGTGAATTCAGTCATCAAGGATGACATATGTCGACTTATTATATCTGTGGAAGATTCTGGTATTGGTATTAAGAAAGAAAATCTGAATAAATTATTTACGAAGTTTCAAAGATTTGAAGAGAAAAATACTACTATTGAAGGAACGGGGTTAGGATTGGCTATTACAAAGAGGTTGGTTGATTTGATGGGTGGTCAGATTGTGGTTCAAAGTATTTATGGTCAGGGTTCTAAGTTTACGATTGCTCTTGATCAGAAAATCGTTGCAAATCCTAGTAGTATGGTTCTTGAAGATGCGCATAGTACGGTTTTAACTACCGATACTTTTGATATTTCTGGTAAGAAGATATTAGTAGTGGATGATAATAATCTTAATTTAAAAGTGGCTTTTAAATTGCTTGAAAAGTATCAGTTGGATATAGATACTGCAACTAGTGGATTAGAATGTCTTGATAAGATAAAGGCTGGAAATGATTATGATTTAGTTTTGCTTGATGATATGATGCCAAAAATGACTGGTGTGGAGACTTTTTCTGAATTGAAAAAAATACAGTCTTATCATAGCCCAACCGTTATCTTGACTGCTAATGCTATAGCAGGTATGAAGGAAAAATATTTGAGTGAAGGATTTGATGATTATTTAGTAAAACCTATTGAGAAAAATGAATTGAATAGAGTGTTAAAAAGATTTATTATTGATAAAAAGTAGTTTAATTTCTTTTCACTTTTATCGTTTGATGGTATAATTAGTTTGTAATGATAAGGATGTGTCAGTATGTTTAATGAGAAAATATTAATAGATAATGGTGTTAATTTAGAGAAAAGTTTGGAATTGTTTGGAGATATGAATACATACAATGAAACTTTAAGTGATTTTCTTAGAGATGTTGAGGGGAAGCTTAGTGATATTAGAAAGTATAAAGAGAGTGGAGATATGTCTAATTATTGTATATTAGTTCATTCTCTTAAGAGTGATGCTAGGTATTTTGGATTTGAAAAGTTGGCAGATATTGCTTATCATCATGAAATGGAAAGTAAGTCAAATAATATGTATTATGTTTCTTTGCATTATGATGAGTTAAAAGAGGAAGCTAAAAGAATTATTGAGATTGTTAAAATGTATTTGGGGGTTTCTGTTTCGGAAGATTCTTCTTCTGAACAAAGAAAAGTTCCGATTAAGAAAAATAATACTATTTTAGTGGTAGATGATTCGAATATTATTGCTAATTTTATAACTAAGATTTTTAATGGTACCTATCGAGTGATTGTTGCTAAAGATGGAGCAGAGGCAATTGATACTTTAGCTAATTATCCAGAGACGATTGCTGGAATGCTTCTTGATTTAAATATGCCTAATGTGAATGGATATGAGGTTCTCCAATTTATGAGAACAAATGATTTGTTTAAGTCTGTTGATGTTGCTATCATAACTGGTAGTGATTCAAAATCTGTTTTAGATCATATTTCTGATTATCCCGTGATGGCAATTTTAGAGAAGCCTTTTAATGAGACTAATGTTAAAAAGGTAGTAGAATTACTGGCTATGAATGATGAGTAGACATTTGTAATATAGTTACAAGTGTTTTTTTGTACCTTTTCTTTTTTTTCACATATACATATTATGTGGAGGAATAAAATGCATTTTAAGAAGTTTGATCTTGCAACTAGAGTTTCTGCTATTACTATTTTCTTTAATATTTTTCTTTTTATTTTAAAATTTTTTTCGGGAATTGTTTCTCATAGTAAGGCAATGTTGAGTGATGCTGTACATACTTTATCTGATGTTTTTAGTACTGTTGTTGTAATTATCGGTATTAGGTTATCTAGAAGAGGAGCGGATAAAACTCATCAGTATGGACATGATAGAATGGAACCTATTGCTTCTGTTTTGCTTTCTTTTCTTTTGTTTGTTACTGGATTTGCAATCGGTTGGTCTAGTATAGAGAGTATTTTTAGTGATCACTATAGTGTGGTGGAAGCTCCTGGCCTATTAGCGCTTGTTGCTTCTTTAATTTCTATTTTGGTAAAAGAAATCATGTATTGGTATACTAGATTTGCTGCTAAAAAGATAGAATCTCAGGCAATGTTAGCAGATGCATGGCATCATAGAAGTGATGCTTTATCTTCGGTTGGTGCTTTTTTAGGAATTTTTGGTGCTAGAATGGGTTTTTTTGTTTTAGATTCTATTGCTAGTATTCTAATATCACTTTGTATTTGTAAAATAAGTATTGATATTTTTTTAGATTCTGTAAATAAGTTAGTGGATAAATCATGTGATGATGCTGTTGTGGATCAAATTGTAAGTATTATAAAAAGTCAAGATGAGTTAGTACAAATAGATGAGATAAAAACTAGGTTGTTCGGTAACAAAATATATGTGGATATAGAAATTTCTCTTGATGGAAATCGAAGTCTTTTTGATAGTCATGAAGTGGCAAGACGAATACATGATATTGTAGAAGAAGAAATTTCTTTTGTTAAGCATTGTATGATTCATGTGAATCCTTATTGATATTTGACATATTTACTATTCTGTTATATTATAATTGACACGAAAAGGGTGAGTTTTGTGTGTTGTTATAAGGATTTTATTAAAGAAAAGTTCGATTCCTATAAAATGTTTGATGATAATGATGTTTATTTTTTAGTAAAATCTACTATTTTAGATGATGGATTAAGTGAATATGTAGATGATATCTCTATTAATACATCGAAAAAAAACCATGGTTCTTATATTTCTAATATTAAGAGGCTGGTTATTAATCCTAAAACTTTTTATTTTCTTTCTTTTAATTTATTGCCGCAGGTTAGTAATTATCCTAGTAAAAAATCATTTGCCACTTTTTATAATTTGAATTGTTTGAATATTATTTTTCATGAGTCTTGCCATGTAGAGCAGATGAGAAAGTATAGGGAAAAAAGTGCTGGTGTAGGAAGTTCATTGCAAAGTATTATTGATGAAGGATTGGATTTTGGAAGTAGGCTTCCGAATCATGTCAATTTTAGGGAGAGGCTTTTTTATCATTTTTTTTATGATAAATTCCTCTTTGAGAGAGATGCTGCTATTTCTTCTTTGTTTAGACTTTTAGATTTAGCAAATGAACTTTCTATTATTAGTAGAGGAGAATGTCTTTATTTTAATCGAATGTTATTGGAAACATGTATAAAAAATTATAAAATGGATTCTTTGAATTCTGGACTTATTAGTGCTTCTGAGTATTATTATCAGGTAAGAGGTAAGAGTGATGAATTTGATAGAATCAGTTTTTCAGAAAATTATGATAATATAACAAAAATTTCTTGGGGAATGCCAATTAGTACGGATTTTTACCTGCAATTATGTGATATGAGAAATGAAGATCTAAGTAGAGTTAATGTCAAAAAAAGAATATTAGAGATTAAAGGTTAGCTCTCTTTTTCAGCTTTTTTGGGTTTAGAATATCCGTTTTTGTATTTGTTTTTAGAAGGTTTATTAGACTAGATTAATTGCGTAGGATGTTATCAATCATATGAGGTGTTTGGCAAAAAAAATAAATACTGTATTGCAAGTATTTGTTTAACTTTTCTTGAAAACATTTTTATTTACGAAGAGAAAGTCTTGTTCTTTTTTTATGTTTTCTTGTATAATCATCATAGAGGTGAGTTATGAAACAATTTAGATGGATCTTAGTTTTTTTAGTTTTTCTTTTCAGTTGTGGCTGTGGAAGCAATTTTTCTATTAATGAGATTGAGCATGGGGAAGAAGATTTGTCTACTAAGAGAGTTACGGATACTTTAAATAATATGACGCTTGATGAGAAGATAGGGCAGATGTTGATGGTTTTTTATAGAGTTCCTTATGCTGATGATACTCTTAGAAAAACGCTTAGTGAGGTAAAGCCTGGTGGATTTATTCTGTTTAAGGAAAATATTACTACCTATGAGGATACCTTGTCATTGATAAAGGAAATTAAGGATTCTTCTGATATTCCTATGTTTATTTCCATTGATCAGGAGGGTGGAAATGTTCAAAGACTTCTTTCTTTGCAAGATATGGAAGTTTCTAATATTCCATATATGTATTATGTGGGGGCTACTAATGATGAGAGTATTTCAGAAGATATTGGTAAAGTTATTGCTGAAGAGCTGAGAGTTTTTGGAATTAATATGAATTTTGCTCCGGATGTGGATGTTTATTCTAATCCTGATAATACCGTTATTGGGAAAAGATCTTTTGGTACTAGTGCTACTCTTGTTAGTAAGATGGGAGTTTCTTTAGCAAAGGGACTGTATGATAATGGAGTCATTCCTGTATATAAACATTTTCCGGGTCATGGTAATACAGCGGTTGATTCTCATGTTTCTCTGCCGATTGTAGATAAATCAAAAGAAGAACTTTATGCACTCGATTTAATTCCATTTATAGATGCCATTAATTCTTCAGCACCAGTAATCATGATTGGGCATTTAGCGGTTCCTAGTATTACGGGAGATTATACTCCTGCTTCTCTTTCTAAAACCTTAATTACAGATTTTTTAAAAGAAGAAATGGGATATGAAGGGCTCGTCATTACCGATGCTTTAAATATGAGTGCTTTGACTAATTATTATTCACAAGATGAAATTTATGTAAAAGCAGTAGAAGCAGGAGTGGATATTCTTTTAATGCCTTCTTCTTCTAGAAGTGCACTTGCTGCTTTGAAAAAAGCAGTTCTTGAGGGTAGAATTAGTGAAGAGAGAATTAATGAATCTGTAAGAAAAATTCTTACATTAAAGTATGAAGAGATTGAGGATGATTATCATACTTATTTACCAAACAGCTATCTTAATAGTAAAGAACATCAAGATATCTTAGCAAAAATTCAGTATTGAACAAGGCTAAACAAAAAAACGAGGTTTTTCCTCGTCTTTTTAGTCTTCAATAGCTAATTGATCATGATGAACATCGATTGTAATGCTATCATTATATTTTATTTTATCATCAATAATTGCTTTTGCAATTAGGGTTTCGATGTTTCTAGAGACAAATCTTTTGATAGGTCTTGCTCCGTATTTTTCATCATAAGAGTTTTCGATGATGTATTCTTTAGCATTTTCTGTTAAATTGACATTGATTTTTTTATCTTCTAGACGTTTGTTGATGTCTTTTATTATTTTATCTAGGATTTG
>CASFCU010000030.1 GCA_949293285.1 uncultured bacterium | reverse complement strand
TGATGATTAGGCGATTGACTTGCCTTACTGATATACCGAGCTTTTTACTAGCTCTATTTTTATTTCCATTATGATCAACTAGTTCTTTAATAACTTCATATTTTTCTTGTTCTTTCATTCTTAATTCTACCTTTCTCATTCATGTCACCTCGGTGACATATAATATTACTACTAGGACATTTTCGCAAGTTAACACTTAAGACATTATCACAAATTAATCATATAAAAACAAAAAAATAAGAAAAAGGTTTGTCTATTTTCTCTTTATATGATATAACTTATTATAGATATATAATATGGAGGATTTATGGAAATAATAGTTTTAATTTTAATTTTAGTAGCATCTTTCTTCTTTGTAGTTTATATACCTACAACACTGTTCTTGAAAGGGAAAAAAACAAAGAAGAAAAACTATGAATCATTAATAATATTCGTAGCAGCATCACTTTTATACTTACTTTTGACTTATATATGTGTAAACTTTTATGAACTTAAGTCAGTAGAAGAAGTAACAGAATGTACAGCATTTGCAAATATGAATTGTATATTCTCAGACACTCTTCCAAAAGTGATAAGACCAGAGTTATCAATATATATGGTTTTATTTACACAACTAATATTAATGGGAACTTATGCATATTACACGGCAAAAAACGTGGTAGAATACAACAATAGAATAAGAATAGCAACGAATTTAATCATATTTTTCCTAGTATCAATAGTAGCGTCTATTATACATTATTTTGTATTATATGATTCAGCCTTTGTATCAGGATTAAAATATATTACATTATTTAGTGCTAATGCATATGTTGTATTACCATTTATGTACTTGATTGTTATAACATATTTGAATAGGGATCAACTAAAAGCAAAATAGGTTGATTCCTATTTTTTGTAGATTAAGAAGTAGGAGGATTTATGAGTAATAGTGATTTAAAAATCATAGTAATGGAATCGATGAAAGAATTTGGAGAAATGTTGAATGAAAATTTAAACAAAATAAATGGGAGCAATGAAAACCATTTAATAAACGTAACGGCTAGCAGGTTTCAAAATGGAGAAGGAAAAGTGAAAATAAATGAAACGGTAAGAGGAAAGAATGTTTTTATTCTAACAGATGTTGGTAACTATAATATTAGTTATAAACTTCATGGTAGAGAACATTTCATGGGACCGGATGAGCATTTTCAGGATATTAAAAGAGTTATTGGTGCAATTTCTGGCCATGCCGAAAAAGTAACTATAGTAATGCCTCTTTTATATCAATCAAGACAGCATAGAAGAAAAGGAAGAGAGTCTCTTGATTGTGCAATGGCACTTCAAGAACTAGAAAGATTAGGAGTAGATGATATCGTAACATTTGATGCACACGATCCGAACATCTGCAATGCAATACCGACTTTACCATTTGAAAATTTTTACCCAACACATACGATATTGAACAAAGTAATAGAAAAAGAAATAGAAAACATAGATAATTTATTAGTCATTAGTCCAGACCCAGGAGCCATGGAACGTGCTAGATATTATGCGGATATGCTTGGATGTAATGTTGGCCTATTTTATAAAAGACGTGATTATAGCAAAATAATAGATGGAAAAAATCCTATTATATGCCATGCCTATATGGGAGATGATATTGATGGGAAAAATATTATTGTAGTAGATGATATGATTGCAAGTGGTAACTCCATGATAGAAGTATGTGAAGAACTAAAAAATAAAGGAGCAAAAAACATTTTTCTAGTAGCAACCTTTGCACTCTTTACAGAAGGAACAAAAAATTTTAAAGAAGCCTATAAAAATAAATTATTTAGTAAAATATACTCGACAAATCTTTCCTACGTACCAGAAGAAGTAAAAGAAGAAGAATGGTTTTTTTCTGTAGATTGTTCTATGCAAGTTGCAAATATTATAAATACACTACATAATAATATATCGATTACTCATCTATTCAATGGAAAAGAAGAAATAGCATTAAAAATTAAAAAATATTTAGAAGAGAAGGATTCCATAAGTATCAAATCGTAAATAAATAACAAAATAATAATAATAAAGTGGTAGAATTTACAAAAAATATTTGATATAATTAAAAACACGCATATTAAATAATGGAGGTAAAAATGAAAGAAGAATGGAAAAATTTTAAAGAAGGTCTATGGACTAAAGAAATAAATGTAAGTAATTTTATTCAGGAAAATTACAAAGGATATAACGAAGATGAGAAATTTCTATCAGCAGTTACATCAAAAACCAAAAACGTATGGGATAAGTGTCAGGAATTACTAAAAGAAGAGTTAAAGAAACACGTATTAGATATCGATGTTGATCATATGTCAGGAATAGATAATTTTGCTGCTGGATACATTGATAAAGACAATGAAGTAATAGTAGGTCTTCAAACTGATGAACCATTAAAGAGAATTGTTAATCCCTATGGTGGAATCAGAATGGTTTATCAAGAACTTGAAGCTTACGGTTATAAATTGAATGAAAATGTCGATAAATACTTCAATGAGTTTAGAAAAACTCATAACCAAGGAGTATTTGATGCCTATACAAAAGACATTCGTAAAGCAAGACATGTTGGTCTACTAACAGGGCTTCCAGATGCTTACGGAAGAGGAAGAATTATAGGGGATTATCGTCGTATTGCCTTATATGGTATCGATTTTTTAATGGAACAGAAGAAAAATGAATGGGATAATAAACTTCTTGGTCCTATGACTGATGAATTAATTCAACTAAGAGAAGATGTTTCTGTTCAATATAGAGCACTAGAAGCAATAAAGAATATGGCTTCTAAATATGGATATGACATATCAAAACCAGCTAAAAATGCAAAAGAAGCAATTCAATGGACATATTTTGGATATCTTGCAGCAATAAAAGAAAACAATGGAGCTGCAATGAGCCTTGGAAGAGTAGATGCTTTCTTTGATATATACATAAATAGAGATATGGAAGAAGGAATTTTATCAGAGAAAGACGCTCAAGAGTTAATCGATCAATTTGTAATTAAACTACGAATTGCAAGACATTTAAGAACACCGGATTATGATGAGTTGTTCTCAGGAGATCCAACATGGGTTACATGTTCTCTTGGGGGAGTAAGTAATGATGGAAAGTCGATGGTTACAAAAACAAGTTATCGTATATTACATACTCTATCTAACTTAGATCCAGCACCAGAGCCAAATTTGACAGTTTTATGGAGTAAAGACTTGCCAGAAGCATTTAAAAAATATTGTGCAAAGATGAGTATAGCAACCGATTCTATTCAATATGAAAACGATGATATCATGAGACCAATATACGGAGATGACTATGCAATTGCATGTTGTGTATCCGCAATGCGTGTTGGAAAAAATATGCAATACTTTGGTGCTCGTTGTAATTTAGCAAAAGCTCTACTTTATTCTATAAATGGTGGAATAGATGAAGTAAAAGGAGACAAAGTAATCGATGGATTTGAAATCATGGATGATGAAGTACTAGACTACAACAAAGTTAAGAAAAGTTACTTCAAAATGCTTGAACGTGTTGCAGAAATATACTCCGATGCAATGAATATTATTCATTATATGCATGATAAATACGCTTATGAAGCAGGACAGATGGCATTACATGATACGGATGTTCATAGACTAATGGCATATGGAGTAGCAGGACTTTCTGTAGTAGCAGATAGCTTATCAGCCATTAAATATGCAAAAGTAAAACCAATAAGAGATGAAAATGGAATTGCTAAAGATTTTGAAATAGAAGGAGATTTCCCTAAATACGGAAATGATGATGATAGAGTAGATAACATTGCAAAAGAAGTACTAGAAAAAATGTACAAAGAACTAGCAAGCCATAAAACTCATAGAAATGCTGAAGTAACTCTTTCTGTATTAACTATAACTTCTAATGTAGTTTACGGATCAAAAACAGGATCAACACCAGACGGAAGAAAAGCAGGAGTTCCTTTTGCACCAGGAGCTAATCCAATGCATGAAAGAGATTGTAGTGGAGCACTAGCAAGTTTAAATTCTGTTGCAAAGCTTGATTACTGCAATTGCTGCCGAGATGGAATATCAAATACTTTTTCGATTGTGCCAACAACATTAGGATCAACAGAAGAAGAAAGAATTACTAACTTAGTAGCTGTATTAGATGGATACTTTGCTCAGAAAGCACATCACTTGAATGTTAACGTTTTAAATAGAGAAACACTAATTGATGCTATGGAAAATCCAGAAAAATATCCACTTTTGACAATCCGTGTATCTGGTTATGCTGTAAGATTTAATAGACTTACTAGAAAGCAACAAGAAGAAGTTATATCAAGAACTTTCCACGAAAAAATGTAGTAACATGACCAAAGGCAGTATCAATTCAATAGAAACTTTTGGGCTAGTAGATGGCCCAGGAATCAGAACAGTAATCTTTATGAATGGATGTAAATTAAGGTGTAAATACTGTCATAATCCAGAAATGTGGCACATGCAAGAATTAAACTACACTCCAGAAGAGTTAGTAAAAAAAATTATTAGATATAAAAGTTATTTTCAAAATAGCGGTGGTGTAACTTTCTCAGGGGGAGAACCGCTGTTACAACCAAAATTCTTAATAGAAACCATGAAACTGTTGCACGAAAACAAAATAAATATAGCCTTAGATACCGCTGGAGCAGGTATTGGCTATTATGAAGAAATATTAAAGTATACTGATTTAGTAATCTTAGATATTAAGCATATAGAAAAAAATGCTTACACAGAATTAACAGGGTACAATATAGATGAAGTGGAAAAATTTATTAAGGAAATGAATAAACAAAATAAAAAAGTTTGGATAAGACAAGTAATTGTACCTGGTATAATGGATAACTTAGAATATCTAAAAGGCTTAAAACAATATTTGAAAAAAATTAATAACATAGAAAAAATAGAATTTCTCCCATATCACAAATTAGGAGAAGAAAAATACAAGAAATTAAATATTGAATATCCATATAAAGAACTACCAGAGATGGATAAAGAAAAGTGTAATAGACTATATGAGACATTTTTAAACTTAAATGTCTAATATAGTTTTTTTTATATTAAGTAAATACATTGAAGAATAGGATAGTTTTGCTTTTCGTAAGCTAAAAAGAAAATATATCTTATGATAATAACTTTCACAGCTATTTCCTTGTGTTCCTTTCTTTCATTTGTTATAATGAACACGGTGATATTATGATTTTAGCAGAAGATTGGGAAGATTATGAATTAATAGATGCATCCAATGGAGAAAAATTAGAACGATGGAAAAATATTTATCTTTTAAGACCGGATCCACAGATTATATGGAATAATGGGAATTTAAAAAGTAAATATACAAACATAAATTCTTATTATCATAGAAGTAACAAAGGTGGTGGATATTGGGAAAATTTGAAATCTACACCACCATCATGGCAAGTAAAATACAAAGACTTAATTTTCAATATCAAACAGATGGGATTTAAACATACTGGACTATTTCCGGAGCAAGCAGTAAACTGGGATTTTATGATGAATAAAATAGAAAAAGCAAATAGAAAAATAAAAGTTCTAAATTTATTCGCATATACAGGAGGAGCTACTGTTGCTTGTCTGAAAAAGAAGGCCAGTGTTGTTCATGTTGATTCTTCACGCGGAATAGTCGAATGGGCAAAAGAAAATGTAAAGGCAAATGGTTTAGAAAAGGAAGACGTCAGGTATATAGTAGATGATGTAGTAAAATTTGTCAAAAGAGAAATAAGAAGAGGAAATAAATACGACGCTATTGTAATGGATCCACCAAGTTATGGAAGAGGAGCTAATAAAGAAGTTTGGGATATAGAAAAAGATTTATATAACTTAGTTGAACTTACTATGGAATTACTGAGTGAAAACCCTCTATTTTTTATCATAAATTCTTACACAACAGGACTTTCAAAAGAGGTATTTACCAATATTTTAAAATTAACAATCGGAAAAAAATATAAAGGAAACATATATTCTATGGAAATCGGAATACCTTTGAAAAATAACAATCTAATCCTTCCGTGTGGAATATGTTCAAGATTTGAATCATATGAATAAATTAGAAGTAATATATGAAGATAATCACGTGATAGTAGTAGTAAAACCTTATAATATTTTAAGCCAATCAGATAATACAAAAGATATAGATATGTTGACCATTGTAAAAAAATACATAAAACAAAAATATAATAAACCTGGAAATGTTTACCTAGGCCTTGTCCAAAGACTCGATCGACCAGTAGGAGGAATCATGATATTTGGAAAGACCAGTAAAGCATCATCAAGAATGACAGAAATGATCAAACAACATAAATTCAAGAAAAAATATTTAGCAGTAGTAAGAGGAATATTAAAGGCAAAAGAAGGAACACTTAACGATTATCTTCTGAAAGAAGAAAATGGAAATACCATTGTAACAACAGAATCAAAAGGGAAATATAGCACTTTAAAATATAAGGTACTAAAAGAAAATCAAAAGAATAATCTCTCACTAGTTGAAGTTGAATTATTAACTGGAAGACATCACCAGATAAGAGTACAGTTTGCATCTAGAAAACATCCACTATATGGTGATCAAAGATACGGAAAAAAAGATAACAAACAAATTGCACTTTGGGCTTATCAGCTAACGATCATTCACCCAACACTAAAAAAAGAAATGACTTTTACCCGTTATCCAAATAGTGATAATAATATCTGGTTTCTTGATTCATAATTTAGAAAATAGTTCTTGCAATTGGTATTAAAGTTTGTTATTATTTTATTAGAATAGATTAGGGAAGAAGGATATATGATGAATATTTTTGAATTACTAAGTTTTGATATTGTTGAATTTGCCACTTCAATAGAAGGAATTTTAATTATAGTTGGAATATTATTTTTGATTGTTGGAATCATTTTGTTATGTATGGGCAAGGGCAAGAAAAAAGAAAAAGGAAATATGGATGAGACAAAAGCAACCCCTGAAAATGCACAAACTGTCAATCCACCTAGTGAACCTGTGTTGCAGACCACAGTGGAAGAGGCTGTTCCAAAAGTAGAAACTCCAATTGAAAATAAGCAACCGACAATAGAAAGCCCAGTAACTAATAGCCAACAGGCAACACCTATTGTCGTTCCAAGCATAGATGGCGGATTGCAAGAGAGTGCAACTACACCAGTAGTGGAACCAATTAATTTTACAGAAGAAGTGAAGAAAGACTCACCAGTAGTAGAGGAAATCCCAACTCCACCAGCACCAGCACCTTCACCAACTGTAAATATTGAAGCACCAATTTCACAGACCCCAGTAGTAGAACCAACACCAGTTAATTCACCGGTCATCGAGCCAGTTACACCTTTACCAACAACAGATTCTGTTCCTACTATAGAACCAGTAGAAAAAACAACTCCGGTTGCTTCCGTTGTAACTCCAGAAGAAAAATCACCAGAAACCAAGATGGAAAGTTTAACTCCACCAGCAACACCACCAGTGACCGTATACGGTGGAAATAGTCCTGACGCTATTATAAATAAAAAAGATTTGGAAGAAAAACCAAGAGAGATATATGGAGGAGCAAATCCTTTAGAAAATACCGGTTCTATTCCTACAGATACAGTAAGAGAAGCTTATTCAGGTGGTATGGCATCTACACCAGTAATAACACCTCCATCGATGGAAACACCTCCTGTAGTACAACCACAGCAAGAACCAACACCAGTAGTTGAAAGTTTAACACCAGTTGCCCCAGTAGTAGAACCAACAGTAAATACACCAGCTGTAGAACCAGTAATGCCAAATCCTGCAGTAGCATCTATGCCAATTGCTCAACCGACACCAACTTCCGCTCCTGCAGTAACAGCTGAGCCAAAAACGGAAGAAATTGAAAAATTAGAATTTTAAGAAAAATAATGTACAAATGAAATACAGCTTATAAAGAGGAAATAGCAGAACCACTTTATAAGTTTTTTTCATCTTCATTAAAAATCACAACCAGCAATCATAAAATGAAACATAAGCAAAAATAATCAACCCAAAAAACTTTATGTAGAAAAAATAAAATAAAGAGTTACACCTAAATAAAATTAGTATCCTAAGTAATAAAATATTTGACATAGAAATAGAAAAGAGTATAATATGAAGAACAGAAATTGGAGATGAATCGAATGAATATAGCCTTTGATATCCTAAGACATGATAATAAACAAAGTGATACACCAGATAAAAGTGAATTATATACACTTTTTTATCAAATGCAAAGTGGGAATCTGGAAGCAAGAGAAAACATTATAACTCATGAGATTCAACGCGTCATTATCATTGCCAAAAAAATTTCGAGTAGGTATAATGCATATCAGGAACTTGACGATTTAATAGGAAGTGGTCTAATAGGTCTAATAAAAGGCGTAGATACTTTTGATTTAGAAAGAAATATCTGTTTTTCTACCTATGCCGATGTTTGTATAAAAAATGAAATAATTACATTTCTTAATAAAAAAAGCGCAATGTCACTTTGAATATGGACCGTTCAATAAAAAGTGGCCAAGGAATGGGAGAATTGACTCTTGAAGAAATGATAGAAGACAATAGTATTGACATAGTAGCTGATTATGAACGGCAAGAAGAAAATGATAACATACATCAAATTTTAGAAGAATTACCACCACGAAAAAGAGACATTATAAAATTGTTCTTTGGATTTGATTGTCCTCCTTGTAGTCAACAGGAAATTGCAAATAGATTAAATCTATCACAATCTTATATATCGAGAATATTAAAAGAAACTTTAAAAGAACTGAAAATTAAGTTAATAAGTTCAAAAAAAATAGAGATTATCGAGAAAAACAGAGAAGATAGTGAAAAAAAGCCCTTTTTTCAAGATGTAACATCCCCAGCCTGCTTATCTTTCTTAGAGTACTTAAAAGTTGAAAATCCGGACGCTTTATCGGATTCTGAAAAAAGGCAACTATATGAAAATGTAGAGAAAAAAATGAAAGAATTCTCAAGCATAGAAAGAGAAATCATAAGATTATTCTTTGGATTGGGACGCAACCCATATAATATGAGTCAAATTGCTCGTCAGGTAAATTTATCCCAAAGTAGAGTTTCTAGAATATTAAAAAAAACAGTAACTGAAATGAAAGAGAATTTAACAACTTTAAACAAGGGTGTAGAAACGAAGTTAGATGTTGACAAAGACAAAGAAAAGAAGTTAAAAAAAATACTGGCTGTTAAAAAAAATAATCACAATCAAATCTATCATAAAAAACGAAATCTCTAAAATAATGATTTTATATGCTGCAAAAATTCTCTTTTTTTCTCGAATTAATTTTACTAAATTAGAATAAGTTTAATTCTTTTTTCTTTTTTTTTGCATAGGATGTTATAGATAGAAAGGAAGATGAAATAAATATGGAAACATTAAAAGTTTCTTCAAAATCAAACCCAAATTCTGTAGCTGGAGCTTTAGCAAATATATTGAAAGAAAAAGATAGGGTTGAAATTCAAGCAATAGGTGCAGGAGCATTGAATCAATCTATTAAGTCTATCATTATTTGTAGAGGATTTTTAGCACCATCTGGTAAAAACTTAGTATGTATCCCATCTTTTACAGATATTATCATAGATTCAGAAGAGAGAACTGCTATTAAATTAATAGTAGAAGTAAAATGATGATATAAAAATAAAAAATAAAATTGTCAATAATTTAGGAAAATGTCTCAATTTTTTTAAAACATTAACGGAAAAATTTATTCCAATTTCCTTTATCTATGTTAGACCATAATGTTGAAGAAAAGAAAATATAGATATATAATAATAAAGGTGATAGAAGTGGAAGATGTAAAAGAAATAATATTAAAATTAACAGAACAAGAAAAAGAAGAACTATTTGATTATTTAAAAAA
>CASFCU010000029.1 GCA_949293285.1 uncultured bacterium | reverse complement strand
TATTAATAGCTATCAAAGATTTTGAAAAAAATTCTATATTATTATTTAACCATTCATACACCATTTCTTGAGTAGTCATATCTTCCCTTGTATTTTCATCATGAATTCTTTGTGATAAAAAATAATAATATACTCTTGCACCTCTTAATAATATATTTTCATTATCATACATTGAATAGCATAAACTTGAATCATTGCTTGTTAGCCATAAGCATTTTAATGGATTATCATCTGGTATAGTAATCCATTCATACATAGGAATTTTTACGCTTCCACTCGATAAATCAAATAGGCTGTTGATACCATCTACTGTTAAAAATTTATTATTAATTAAATCGTTAAAATATAAAATTTTATTATTTTTCCCTTGATTCATCTGTTTCTCAACTTTTGCATATGCTTTTGCATATTCACTTTGAGTTGCGTGTTCTAGACAAATTGTAGGCAATAATTTAACTTTTTTTAATAAACTTAAGGTTCCATTTACACCGGTTATAACTTTTCCATTTTCAATAATAGGAAAGCATTTGTCAGTTGCACCACTAGTTTTTTCCACACTAAATCCTTGTGGACAATTTAACATAGAATAGTCATTTCCATTTTGATCTCCACAATCTCCTATTCTTAACATTGAGTCTTGTGGAATTCCTATCATCCTCTCGGTAATTTGTATAGCCTTATTTTTAGTTGCAGTACCTATTTGTAAAACTTGTTTACCATTATGCATTCCTATTGTTAAATTTAAATTCGAATTATTTGAATTTCTTATCAATGTATTAATTATGTTAATTATTTCATCGTTAAATTTTGTACTATTAGTTAAATTTGATAATCTTATATTAATTATGGTATTAGTGTTAGAATCTCTTGAATAAGTAATTTTACAATATTTACTTAACATGGAAGAGCTTAATAAAGTTATGATTTTTGTGTTTATCTCTTCCAATTTAATTAAATCTTCTTTTGATGATATGTATTCGTTAACATTGAAAAGTTGTTTGCTATTACTACTAGTCATAAATATTCTAGTGCCATCATTTGTAAGTGCATACATTTTTAATAATTGTTTTTCAGTAATGCCATATTTGTTTTTTAAGTCGTAAACAATATCATTTAATAAATCATTTAATCCAGTTTCTCCTCTACCAGTAATAAAAACTACTGGAATACGCTTTTTTAATATATTTGCTAGCATTGGTAAGACTCGAGAATCTATCCTGGTTGAATTATCTTCAGTTAGTGTACCATCTATATCAAAACATACGGCATTATATTTTTGCTCCAATGCCTTTTTATAGTTTTTCATTAATTCTTCATTTATCATAAAAAACTCCTTATAAAAACTTTTTTAAAGTTTTTATTGTTTCAAATTGTGATGAAGAATCTAACTTCTCATTAAAGTAAACACTTTTTCCACCTTTTTGTTCCCAATCTATTAAGTTTTTAATACTGTCATCAATCAAGATTTCTCCATTATTTGGTATATATATTTGGCTTTTTTTTACATGAGGCGGAACGAAAAATATTGGTATTTCTATTTTTCTGTTTCGTAATGATTTTACTTTTGCTTCCATTTCAATTAAAGTATGGATTTTAGTTAAAATTGCAAGTTGTTTTGATTTTGATTGTCCTTCTAATATATAATCTATAGCATTATTTATCACTTTGGCTTCGTCTATTAATTCAAACCAATTTAATTTTTCAAAAAATTCATTCCAACTTATATCTGGCCTTTGCTGTTTTCTTTCTACAATTCTTTCTTCTGTATCAAAGATTACTCCATCAAAATCAATAAATATTTTATTATTAAACATAAAACCTCCTCTTGTAAACTTATCATACCACAAATGTAGGAAATATTGTGTCTATATTATTTTTTATTTAATTTTATTCTACTAATTTCAAAATGCCTGATATCATTTCTTAATTCGCAATATGCAGTTATATAAAATTTAGTATCATAATTAAATATCTGTAAAGGATGAATGATCCTTTCTTGCCACTCTTGATTCAAGTTCCTATATAATATTTTTATTGATTCTTTTTTTAAAATTGCATCATTTAAAATAAAGTATAATTCAGATTTATCTTCAAACATGTTGTATAAAAAATATTTACTTTTTTCTTCTTCTATATCACTCGCAAGTTTAATTTTATTAATTATTTTTTTATATCTCTCGATATCTTCATACTCCATTTTTTCTAACATCTTATCAATATTTTCCAACAATTGAATATCATATTTATTAAAGTGATTATATTGATTTTTGATATTTAATATATAATATCCTCCGTTAGGTCCCATGAACGTTTCTATTGGAATTCCAGCTTGTTCTAATTCAACTTTATAATACCTAACCATGCGTTCAGTAATACCTATTTTTTCTGAAAGTTCTTTTACACTATATTTATTACCTGTATTCAAATAATTTAACATTTGAATAGCATTTGAAATCTTCCCCATTCTTTCACTCCTATCAATTTTATTATATCATTTATATTGTTAATTTTGACATTTCAATATAAAACTTTATTTAGACTTGATATATTAGAAATATTTTTGACTTAATTTCTTTCCTTCTCTTATTAGCCTTTCTAGAACAAAATAACGTTGACAAGTATTATCTATGTAATATTGAGCATTACAATCACTCTCGTCTTCCTTCAAACAGTAATATTTTACACAAAAAACAAAAAGGAATGTTAACATTTTATCTATGTTAACACTCCTTTATTTATAAGTGTTTTAGTACTCATTTTTTTATTTATGTGTACAAATGCAAATTTTGCTACCACTTTTAATTTTATCAAAGTCCTTGGAAAACCTTATTTTACTTAGTATTTAAGCAACAATTTTTGTACTTTTTTCCACTCCCACATGGACATTGGTCATTTCTTCCAACTTTTTCAGATTTTTTAGGTGTTTTTTTAGAATGTTCCTTTCCATCGTTTGTTATTTTATTTTTGGAAACTTCTTTTCTTTCTATATTTTGCTTGATTTCTGATCTCATCAAAAATGTTGTTACTTCCTTATCAATTTTTTGCATCATAGAGTCGAAAAGTTCAAATCCTTCAACAGTGTATGCTCTTAATGGATCTGTTTGACCATAACTTCTTAGATGAATTCCTTCCCTTAGATGTGACATTGTGTTGATGTGCTCTGTCCAATATTTATCTATAATATTTAACATAATGACTTTCTCGAATTCATCACTTATCTCTTTTGGTACAATTTTAATTTTCTTTTCATATTCATTTACTAATTTATCATATATAACATCTACAATTTGTTCTTCTTTTTTCTCATATAATTCCTTAGCATCAATATCTTCTTTTAGAAGATTTTCATTTACTGTTTGAACAATATCTTTTATATCTTCCTTCGTAAGTGAACCTTCCGGATATAAATGTGATTTTACTAAATCTGAAACATTATTTTTTATAGATTCTAATACTACGTCATGAATTGATTCATTATCTAATATTTCATTTCTTCTTTGATACATTATTTCTCTTTGATTATTCATTACGTCATCGTATTGTAATAGCTGTTTTCTTATATCAAAATTATTTCCTTCTACACGAGTTTGTGCTGTATATATTGCCTTGGAAAAGGTTTTACTTTGAATTGGCTGATCTTCTTGCAATCCTAATGTTTGCATCATCCGTTTTATTCTATCACTTCCAAAACGAACCATCAACTCATCTTCCATAGATACATAAAATTGAGTAAATCCAGGATCTCCTTGTCTTCCAGATCTTCCCCTTAACTGATTGTCAATGCGGCGAGATTCATGTCTTTCAGTACCTAAAACACAAAGTCCTCCAAGAACCCTTGTTTCATCAGTTAATTTAATGTCTGTTCCACGCCCTGCCATATTTGTTGCAATAGTTACGGCTCCCTTTTCTCCGGCTTTTGCAATTATTTCTGCCTCTCTTGCATGATTTTTGGCATTTAAAACTTCATGTGGTATTTTTCTTTTTTTCAGCATGGAACTTATCAATTCATTTGTTTCTATTGCAATCGTTCCAACTAATACTGGCTGTCCTTTTTTATGTCTTTCTTCAATTTCGGAAATTAGTGCTTTATATTTACCTGCCTGTGTTGAATATATCAAATCAGATGCATCTGTTCTTATCACTTCTTTGTTTGTTGGTATGCATATTACAAACATATTGTATATATTTCTGAACTCTTCTTCTTCCGTTTTAGCAGTTCCAGTCATACCAGAGATTTTCTTGTACATTCTAAATAGATTTTGAAAGGTAATTGTAGCTAATGTTTTGGTCTCCTGTTGAATTTTTACACCTTCTTTTGCTTCAATGGCCTGATGAAGGCCGTCACTAAATGCTCTACCTTTCATTAATCTTCCTGTAAATTGATCAACTATGATGATTTCACCATCTTGAACAACATAATCCACATCACAACGCATTGCATAGTTTGCTTTTAATGCCTGATTGATATGATGGACAGTAGAAGTCTGTTCTATATCATAAAGGTTATCTACTTTAAATGCTTTTTCTGCCTTTTTAACTCCTTCATCAGTTAATGTTACACTTTTCGTTTTTTCATCATATATATAATCTTTTTCTTTTTTTAATGATTTTACAAAAATATCTGCATCAGTATATAAAGAAGCACTTTTTAACTCTCCTCCTGAAATTATAAGCGGCGTTCTTGCTTCATCTATTAAAACAGAATCAGCTTCATCTATTATTACATAATTGAGACCACGTTGAACTCTATTTTCTTTTTTTACCACCATATTATCTCTTAAATAATCGAAGCCTAGTTCGTTATTAGTAGAATATAAGATATCACATTCATATTGTTCTTTTTTTTCTTTTGGTGTTAAGCTTCTTAAATTTGTACCAACTGTTAACCCAAGAAAACGGTGAATACTTCCCATCCAGTTACTATCACGCTCTGCTAAGTATTCGTTTACAGTAATAATGTGTACTCCGTCACCAGTTAATGCGTTTAAATAGGCAGGCATTGTGGCTACTAATGTTTTACCTTCTCCTGTTTTCATCTCAGCAATATTTCCATAATGAAGTGCTATTGCTCCTAATATTTGAACATAAAATGGTTTTAATCCGATTACCCTATATGAAGCTTCTCTTACTGTTGCAAAGGCTTCTGGCAATATATCATCTAATGTTTCTCCTTCTTTTAGTCTGTTTTTAAATTCATCTGTTTTAGCCTTTAACTCATAATCTGATAATTTCTGATAAGCATCATCTAATGCCTCAACTTTATCTGCTAAAATAGAAAATTTTTTTAACTCTTTATATTCGTGGTCAAATAATTTTTTTAGTATGTTCATTATTTCTCATCTCCATAACACATATTGTATCAAAAGTTATATTTTTTTTAAAGTTTTTTATTAAAGTTGTTGATATTCTTCAAAATAAAAGCTATAAAACGATATGTCTACTATTTAAAAGACAACAAAGTTCATAGCTTATTATTATTATTCAGTTTCTATGATTCCGTAATTTCCTTCTTTTCTTTTATAGACTACTGTTGGTTTTAAAGTTTCGGAATCTTTAAATATATAAAACTGATGCCCTAAAAGCTCCATTTGTAAAATAGCTTCTTCTTCATTCATCGGTTTTACTTCAATAGTTTTTCTTTTTACAATTTTTTCTTCTTTTATGTTTTCTACTTCTTCTATTTCATCTATGATAAAATCTTTTGAAATTAGATCTTTCATTTTTTTAGATTGTAATTTAGTTTTATTTTTACGGATTTGTCTTTCTATTTTATCAATAACTACATCAACTGCTGCATACAAATCATCTTTTGTTTCTTCGGCCCTTACTATAAATGTTTTCAAAGGTATAGTAATTTCTACTTTTTGATTATGATTTTTCACATTGATTACAACTGTTGCCTTGACCTTTTCTGAATCACCAATATATTTGTCTATTTTACTTAGTTTTTCTTTTATGTAGTTTTCAATTGCTTTTGTGACTTTAATATTATCACCACGAACAAAAATTTCCATAAATCATCCTCCTTACTTATATATTAACACAAAAAAAGAAAAAAAACTACCTATTTAACGGTAGTTGCTTCTTTAATAACGACAACGTCCAATGCTTGATATCCTTTAACAGTTTCTAACAACTTAAATTCAACATATTGTCCTTCGGATAATGTCTTGTATCCATCTTGTTTTATTACTGAGTAGTGTACAAAAATATCTTCATTATCTTTATAGTCAATAAAACCGTAACCCTTTTCATTATTGAACCATTTTACTCGTCCTCTCACTTCTACTAGCACCTCACATTCTATTATTTTGATTTTTACTTCTACCACTGTGGTTACTACCTTCTGCGCATATTTATCTTATCATTAAATCAACTATTTTTATTTTAAATTCCATGAAATGCTCATTTACTTCCCTTTTTGGAGTTTGATGGTAATTATTTGCTATAATTAGAATTAAAGTTGTTTTTCATATATGTTTTTAGAACTTTAACGGGTAGAGAGCAAATATTATTTTCAAGCTTTATTCAAAGAATAAAAATCTCTTTGTTGTATCTACTATCAAATAACCTAAAATACCCATATTTACTTTATTTTTCCTGTAATAATCTATTTTTTGCACTATTTTATGCACAAAAAAAACTTATTAGTAATATGTAATAAGTTTTGTTATATATTTTGTAAATACCCACTACTTAACGGTAGTTGTTTCTTTAATAACGACAACATCTAATGCTTGATATCCCTTAGCAGTTTCCAATAACTTGAATTCAACGTATTGTCCTTCGGATAGTGTTTTATATCCATCCTGAGCTATTGCTGAGTAATGCACAAATATATCTTCATTATCTTTATAGTCAATAAATCCATATCCCTTTTCATTATTGAACCATTTTACACGCCCTCTCATCTTCACTGGCACCTCACATTCTTTTGCTTTTTTCATATACTACACTTCCTACTCACTATGGCCACTACTTCTACTTTTTTTGCGCACATTAAGAGTACCATTAAAATATATATTTCATTTACAAAAGCCATAAAACGCATTTTTGTATCCTTTTTCGGTTATTTTTATTTTTTATTCTATATTTTCCTATTAAAAAAGGAAGCAATTTATACAATTTAATGATTATTCAAAAATTTTGTACCAATAAAATTTATAATGTTTTTGTAGTTTAGAGGTGGTTTTAGTGAAAGAGATTTTTTTAGATAATTATATGAAGATGATTATTAAAAACAATCCCACTTTTACACAAGAACAGCTTGAAAAGATGAAGTATGGTATTGAGGGTATTTATCTGACAGTTACAAAACTGGTTGTAATTATCCTATTGGGAATACTATTAGGTATCTTAAAAGAAATCTTACTGTTATTGTTATTTTATAATTTTTTAAGATTTTTTGGGTTTGGATATCATGCTAAAAATAGTTTAGAGTGTTTAATCTTTTCAACTACCTTCTTTGTGTTATTACCATTTCTTGTTGCAAAAAGATTGTTAGTTCTTGACTACAATTGGTTGTTAGTTGTATTGTGTTTAATTAACTTTTGTCTGTTTGCACCCAGTGACACAAAAAAAAGACCTATGATTAATAAGAAAAAAAAGTTAGTTAGAAAATGTTGTGTTCTCTTTGTAGGCCTTATTTATTCCATTTTAGTTTTTAATACGAATTATGAATTATCTTCACTTTTAATATTAGCAATGGTTATTGAATCTATTATGGTAAACCCGCTTATATATAAATTAACCGGTCAACCATATGGTAATTATAAGAATTATACAGTAAAGAATTAAATATCAAGTTTGATATTTAATATATATTATTTATAGGAGGAATTATGAAAAAGAAATTATCTGGTCTATTGACTGCTATTGCTGTATTAGCAAGTGGAGCTGCTAGTGTTGGATGTGCCATAATATTAGTGGATGAACCTGTTGCACCAAAAAGTATTATAGACTAACTAACTTTTAAAGATATAATCTATTCAATAGACTATATCTTTTTTATTGTGATTTTCTGAACATAATAATCATTAATTATTCTAGATTCTAAGGAAAATACATCGTAATTTTTACTAAATTTATTTGCTAGATATAAGCCTTTTCCTCTTCCTTTCCCTTTTGTAGAATAACCATTTTGATTTACTTTATCTAGTTCTACCGTTCCTGAAAACGTATTTGAAATGGCAATGATGATATTTCCACCACTGACGTATATTTCACAAGAAATCATTTTCTTTTGGGAATCTTTTGCTGCTTCTATAGCGTTATCAAAAAATATTCCAACAAATCTACATAGCATTTTATTTTCATCTATGTTCAATTTAACTAGATTTTCTCCAATATCTTTTGATACATCGATAAATAAAGAAATATCGTTATTTTCGGCAATAGTAATTTTATAATATAAAAGTCCTTT
>CASFCU010000028.1 GCA_949293285.1 uncultured bacterium | reverse complement strand
AAGAAAACTGATATAGATTTAATTCATTTTATGAATCTAACCTATACTAAATGGAATAAAGAATTAGAAGTTTATTATGGAATATTAAAAAATGAAGTAGAACTAATAGCTGAAGTAAATAAATTAGAATGGGTTAGTGTTAGTGATAATTTTTTTGATATGAATAGATATGCTGGTGAAGGTAATATAGGACATATCATTGAAGAAATTAAAATAGATTTAAAAAGAAATGATTGATTAGTAATTATTTCTTTTTTTGTTTAATAAATTTAATTGGTGATACAATTGCTAATTAACGAACTTAGTATTATTTTAAATGAATATTTATATGAAAAAAATTATATTAATTTTCAAATTTATAATGAAACATTAAAAAAATTAGGAGTTGATAATTAATGGATTTATGTAAAATAAGAAATGAAATATCTAAAGGAGAAAGTATTTACAATATACCACTTAGGGTTACTTTTTATGCACGTGTTTCAACTGATAAAGATGTACAACTTAATTCTTTAGATAACCAAATTTTATATTTTGAAAATTTTATCAAAGATAATAAAAATTGGAATTATGTTAAAGGATATATAGATGAAGGGATTAGTGGGACTAGTGTTAAAAACAGAACTAATTTTTTGAAAATGATAAGAGATGCCAAAGATGGCTGTTTTGATTTAATATTAACAAAAGAAATATCGAGATTTTCTAGAAATACAGTAGATAGTATAAAATATACACAAGAATTATTAGAACATGATGTTGGCGTATTATTTTTATCAGATAACATTAATACCATATTACCTGATTCAGAACTTAGGCTAACTATAATGTCATCTATTGCTCAAGAAGAAGTTAGAAAATTATCTGAAAGAGTAAGATTTGGAATGAAAAGATCTAAAGAAAAAGGGATTGTTCTTGGAAATAATGCAATTACTGGATATACAAAGAAAAAAGGTAAATTAGAGATAAATGAAAAAGAAGCTATATTAATTAGAAAAATATATTCAATGTATGCGTCTGGAGAATATGGATTGTCAAAAATATCAAAAATTCTTTATAACGAAGGATATCAAACAAAAAAAGGTGGAATTATTCATATAACTACTTTAAGAAGAATTATAACGAATCCTAAATATAAAGGCTTTTATTGTACTAATACTGTGATGACTAAAGATTATAAAAATAAAAAACAAATAAGAATCCCAATGGAAGAATGGGTTATAAAAGATAGTAATGGTGAAATTCCCGCAATAGTGTCAGTTGAACTTTGGGATAAAGCAAATGAAATATTAAAATCTAAAAAAACTAATTATTTAAAGAATGTTGAGGATAGTAGAGTTTTTATGAAAAGATATCCTTATAGTGGGATTATTTATTGTAAATATCATAATAAGAAATATAAAAGAATTGCTAATAATGGAAAAAGCTATTGGATATGTAACGAATATGTAACTCATAGTTTAAAAGAATGTAAAAGTATGAGGTTATATGAAAGTGAATTAGATAAAATTTTTAAATATATATTTAATGATTTGATTAACAATTTTGATGACATAAAAAACAACCTTTTTAATGTCTATAAAAACATTAATTGTAGTACAGACATTGAAATAAAAAAGTTAAAAAAAGATATTAACAATTTAGATTTAAAAAAAGAAAGTTTACTTGAATTGTATATTGATAAAATAATTACTAAAGATGAATTTGAAAATAGAAATAAAAAATACAATAATGAAATATTATATTTGAATAATGAAATAAACAAAATAGAGAATAATGATATTTATTCGGTAATATCTAGAATAAGGAAAATAAATGTTAATGATTTTATAAATGATAATTTTGATAAATTATCTAAATTATTAATTCATAAAATTGTAGTGGAAAATATTTCTTATAACGAAAAAAAAGTAGTTCTTGATATATATATAAATATTTTAAATATTAAGTATATATGGGATTACAATAATTTTACCTACATTAAGCAGTTATGTAGTCACAATGAAGATAATGACTGCCGTTGTGGCAATAGAAAATAAAAACTTAGATGATGTAGTAGAAATTGGTGAAGAAGTCCTTCCTATGTATGGTTCTAATATTTATATAGAAGTAGGAGAAAAAATGACTTTAAGAGATCTTTTGTATGGACTGCTTTTGCGAAGTGGAAATGATGCTGCCGTAGCCATTGCTACTTATGTTGGTGGAACAGAAGAAAAATTTGTAGAAATGATGAATGAAAAAGCAAAAGAATTGGGAATGAAAAACACAGTATTTAAAAATAGTCACGGGTTAGATGAAGATACCCAAAACTACTCTACCGCTTATGATATGGCACTTTTATCTAGCTATGCGAATACACTTTTAGAATATTGTGAAATTACAAGTACAAAAAAATGGACCGTCTCTAATGAAAAAAAATCATATATTTGGTACAACAGAAATAAACTTCTTTCCTCTTATAAATACGCAACAGGTGGAAAAACGGGATATACTCCCAAAGCAGGAAGAACATTAGTCACTACTGCTAATAAAAATAATTTAAATTTAACAATCGTTACATTAAATGACAATAATGAGTATGTAACTCATGAAAGCCTTTATGAATATATATTTTCTAAATACGAAAATGTCTTACTAATCGATAAAAATAATTTCCATGTGGATGATTTCTTTTATGAAGGAGATATCTATGTAGAAAATAGCTTTTCCTATCCATTAACAGAAACTGAAAAAAAATTAACCAAAACAGTGGTTGATATATATAAGTTAGATAATTATAAAGATAAGGATAAAGTAGGGGAGGTAACGGTACTTTTAAATGAAAAAGAACTATACAAGGAAAACATATATGTTAGAACAACAACAGAAGAAAAAGAAGGAATATTGACAAAAATAATAAATTTCTTTAAAGGACTGTTAAATCTATGATGAACAAATTATGGGCCTTCTTTATCATTATAGGCATAGGTTTCTCTATATTAACTGGTAATATGGAAACGATGAATAAAGAAATTATCGAATATCCCAAAGAAATATTAGATATTTTTCTATCGATGCTTCCTTTGATGATCATTTGGAGTGGTATTATGAATATTGCTAAAGATGCCGGCTTGCTTAAAAAAATATCCAATCTGATGAGTCCTATTTTTAAAGTAATATTTCCAGATATTCCTAAAGGTCATGAATCATTAGATTATATAGCATCCAATCTAACCATAAATATGTTAGGAATTCACAATGCGTCAACTCCATTTGGACTAAAAGCAATGAAGAGTCTAAAAAAATTAAATAACAACAAAGAGGAAGCCTCAAGGAGCATGATAACATTTTTAGTTTTAAATACGAGTGGTGTAACCATTATAGCAACGGATATATTAGCAATAAGAAGCATGTACAATGCGGCAAATCCAACAGATATATTAATAGTTACTATTATAGGAACCATCATCACCACGATAGTAGCACTAATATTGGATAGAATTTTTTATCATTTTAAAGGAAGGTAGATTATGACTTTAATAAAAATAGGAAATATAATAATACCTATAGTAGTTTTGCTAATTATAATATATGCATTTAAAAAGAAAGTACGGATATATGATAGTTTTGTGCAAGGTGCAAAAGAGGGGTTAGAGCTTTCCGTTTCAATATTTCCTTATCTTGTAGCAATGCTTTTTGCAACAGATATTTTATTAAAAAGCAATATTCTAAATGAAATTTTTGATGTATTTACCCCAGTGTTGAACTTTTTGAAAATCCCAAAAGAAATACTACCAATGTCGATTGTAAGACCAATATCAGGTAATGCTTCCTTTGCTGTAATGATAGACTTAATAAAAACTTATGGACCTGATTCTTATATTGGACGAATCTCATCTGCTATTCAAGGAGCAACAGATACGACGATTTATGTATTATCATTATATTTCGGTAGCATAGGAATTAAAAAGATAAAATACTCACTTTGGGTAGGACTTTTAACAGATTTAACCTGTCTAATTGTAAGTATACTATTGGTTTCAATTGTTTTTGGAAATGTTTAATGATATAATTCAGCTAGGTGATTGTATGGAACGTTTACAGAAAATAATTGCAAATAGTGGAATAGCATCTAGAAGGAAAGCAGAAAATCTTATTTTGAATGGAAAAGTAAAAGTGGATGGTAAAGTAGTTTTAGAGTTAGGGACAAAAGTAAGTGAAAACTCGAAAATAGAAGTAGACAATGTTTTAATATCAAGACAAGAAAAAGTCTATTATCTTTTGAATAAACCAAGAGGTATCATCACTTCAACGAAAGATGAACATAATAGAAAAACCGTGATTGATTTAATTGATGAAGAAAAACGAATTTATCCGGTTGGTAGATTAGACTATGATACCACAGGAATTATTTTGTTAACTAATGATGGAGAACTTGCTAATTTATTAATGCACCCTAGAAATGAAATCGATAAAGTATATATTGCTAAAATAAAAGGAATTCTAACACCAGTTGATTTAATGAAACTGAAAAAAGGAGTTATGATTGACGGAGTCAAAACAAAAAAAGCAAAAGTAAAAATTAGAAAATTTGATAAAGAACATGATACTTCCATTGTAGAATTAACGATACACGAAGGAAGAAATCATCAGGTGAAAAAAATGTTTGAAAGCGTTGGGCACGAGGTGTTGAAGTTAAAAAGAGAAAAAATTGCTTTCCTAGACTTGAGCGGAATAAACTCAGGTGAATATAGAAAACTAAATCCAAAAGAAGTAAAAAAATTATATGCTCTAGTGGGACATTCCCATTAAAAAAACCTTTTATCAAGCACGAATCACTTGATAAAAGGTTTTATTCGTTAGTTTCTATAGCACTAGTAGGACAATTTTCACTAGCTTCAATAACAGCCTCTTTTTCTTCTTCTTTAACTTCATCAACTATTACTTTAGCTAATCCATCATCATCAAATAGAAATACATCTGGACAAATGCCAGTACATGCCCCACAACCAATGCAAGCATTTTTATTAACTTTTACCTTCATTTTATACCATCCCTTCGAAAAAATTATACATCAGTATGAATGAATTGACAATAATATTTTTACAAAACTTTACACCGATAAATCATACAATTATTTTGTTTTGAACGAATGTATGTTAAAATAACTACATAAAGAAGGTGATGATATGCAAAGACGTTGTGATAGATACCAAAAAAGTGAAAATGAAGAAAAAACGCGTAGTAGAGTTCAAAAAAATAAATATCTATATGATGATATGAACAACAAAATTGGATATGAAGAAATAACAAACATTACCACGGACACCCAAATTGATTTATCATCCCTTAATATAAAAAATCCTAATAGAGAAGAATATCAGAAAATAAAAGAATACAAACAAATATTAACAGATGATAATCAGAAAGAGAAAGAAGAAGAGAAACAAGAAAATAAACCTAAAAATTTCGACATAAATCAAGTTCTAGAAGAAGCAAAAAGAAATAGAAAAACAGAAGATGAATTAGAGAAGAAAAGAAGCTTGAATAAAGAAGAATATAACGTCCTATCTAATCTAAATAAAAAATATTTACATAACAAAGACTTTACAGATAAAGATAGTGATGAATTAAAAGAACTGATAGATACTATCACTTCTAAAACTTTAGTAAATGACGTCAAGGATGAAGAGGAAAAAGAATTGCTAAGTGAATTATTAGCTACCACGATAGACATCAAACTAGAAAAAGAATTATCCAGTGAAGACATCAACAAGCTTTATGAAACAAACAAAGATAAAGTAGATGGAAATGAAAACGAGGAAGAAAACTTGGAAAATTCATTTTACACGCATTCCATGGAATTATCTAAGGAAGATTTAATGGAAGAAGATGAAGAAGAAACGCTAGAAGAAGAATCAAAAAATAAAAATATCAAAATACTGATAATTGTTTTAATTCTTTTATCCATTCTCTTCGTTTTAGCTTATTTTATTCTAAAACATTTTGGTATTGCATTCTATTAAGTTATCCTACGATAACTTTTTTTTCATATATTTAATTAGGTGGTAATACTTGAAAAAGAAACATACTTTTCTAATCATAAATGTTTTAGTTTTATTCCTAAGTCTAGGAAACATCATGTTAATAAACAAAGTAACAAAAACCAAAATAAAAGACTATTCTACTATGCTAGCAAGTAAAATTACGAAATACGTGGTAACTAGTGCTTATGACACAAAAGACTTTGATATGAATGAAAACAAATTATATGAAATCATCCAAAATGATGACGGAGAAATCAAGACCATCATTTATGATGCTATGGAAGTAAATAATTTATTAAGTACCATCACAAACAAAGTGTATACAATCTTTGATCAATTAGAAAATGGAACTTTAGAAAAATTAAATATAAGAGAAAATATCTTAACAAATAATAATAAAAATGAATTTAAAAATGGTATAATATTAGAAATACCATCAGGAATAGTTACCGACAATTTTTTATTTTCTAACTTAGGACCGAAAATTCCCATAAAAATATCATTAACCGGAGAATTTGAATCATGCATATCGACAAAAGTCGAGGAATATGGACTAAATAATGCATTAATATCAATATATATAGACATAAGAGTAACAGAACAAATATCCATGCCATTTATAACAGAAAAAATAGTGATAGAAAACAAAATTCCTATTGCAATTAACTTAGTAAATGGAAAAATTCCAAGCTACTATTTGAATGGCTTTGATAAGAATTCAAATATATATAAAGTAGAATAGATAAAAATACGACTACTATGGTACAATAGGAATAAATAGAAAGTAGGTGCATAAGAATGAAACAAATCATCTTATTAGGAAACGAATATGAAATTATAAATGATAAACATAAATGTTTTGCATTAGACGAAGTACAAAATCTAATAACCGATTATTTTGAACCGTACGATTACGTTCTTGGTGACTTCTCATACGGGAAATTAAGGTTGAAGGGGTTTTATGATTCAAAAAATAAAAAAGTTACAAAAATAAATAATTTTTGCAATATAGAAAGCTACATAAATGACTTTTGTTCCTACCAATGTAAGTATTTTATAATAAAAAAAATAAAAAAAATATAATTTAAGTTGAAAAGTATTGTAAATGTGTTAAAATATTAATATGAAGGATAGGGAGGATTTTTATGGATGACGAAAACAGAATGGTGTCTATCGTACTAGAAGATGGTTCTATAGACGAAGTGGAATTTTTACTATCATTTAAATTTACGGATAATAATAAAGAATATATGATATATACAAAAAATGAAACAGATGATAATGGAAATGTAACTATTTATGTTGCTTCAATAGATAGACCAGAAGGAGAAGATCCAAAATTAGGCGGTGTAGATAGTGAAGAAGAATGGACTAGAATTAAGAATGTATTAAAGGAATTATCAAAAAATGTGGAATAGATAAGATAGGAGGTTAAATTATGGACAATGATATAAATACTAATATGATTGTAGTAAATGATGACCCTAAATCATGTCTTCCACGAAAAAGTGGTGAAAAAGCAAGCGGAAAACTTCCTGCAAAAGTAAAAACAACTGGGCTAACATTTCAAACATTACTTGGAAATATTAATGATAAAAAATTGGAACTAGCAAGTAGAATTTTAAATGAAAAGCTAAGTAAAGTAAAACAAGGAATTTTGGCAGAAGAAACTAAAATAGCAGAAGAACGAGAAAGAAGACCTTCTTTACCTTCTGAAAGCAAAGTGGTAAAACCACTTACTAGAAAAGAAGTTTTAGAACAAGAAGCCTTAGCCGCTGTTAGATTTCAAAATGTAATAGCAGAAGCTTCTAAACCGGAAGTAGTGGGACCAGTTCTTTCTCGTTGTGGGATAGAGCTAACGGATGCAAGACAAGATTTTTATAATAATGAAAGAATGGTTGTAAAGAGTAGTCCGAAAGCTTTAATGATTACAATTGTGCTTGAGAAAATTTGTGAAGCAATTGGTAGTAGAAAATCTTTACATAAAGAACAGACTGTTACAGTACCTAAACACGAAAAAACTTCTAAAGTGGCTAATTGGAGAGCTTTGTTTGAAAATATAACCCCACCACCAACAGAAGAGCCAATTGCTAAAGAAGAAGTGGAACCTGTTGAAATGGCCACACCAATAAGAGGAGTCACAGAAGAAGAATTGAAAGATAGAAGGTTAAAGGCCCAAATTGGTGATGAGCTTCAAGAAATCAGAAGATTGAAAGAAAGTATTGGAAAAAATACACCTTTCAGCAGCGGTTTGTCTGAAAGAGAAAGTACTTTATTAGGAATTTTATCTCAAGTAACTGGCATTGATATCAAACCAAAAGAGATGGAATTAGAGTTAATGGAAGAGACGGATCTACAACGTTTAATCAATAGCATAACTGGATACAAAGTACCATTAAGTGAGAGTGAACACCAAGAAAAAGAAATGGCAATGCAAAGTTATTATGCTAATCCAGAAGTGGAACAGATTATTGATGATTTAAGATTAAAAAATATTTTATTTGATATGAATAGTCCCGAGTCTCATGGCAAGATACTAGAAGCAGAAAGAAAAGATAATGACCTTAGAGCATCGAAGTCGAGTGCTATCGATTTATTAGATTCTTTTGCGGAAGAAGAAAAAATGCCAAAAAAAGAAATGGACTCCATACAAGAAGTAGTAAGCCCACTTCCCACCCAAGATCAAAAAGAAGAAATAAAAAGAAAGGCTGAAGAAGAAGCTAGACTATTACATGCCAAAGCTCAAACAGAAGAAATAAAAAGAATAGCCGAAGAAGAAGCTAGACTATTACATGCCAAAGCTCAAACAGAAGGAATAAAAAGAATAGCCGAAGAAGAAGCTAAACTATTACATGCTAAAGCTCAAACAGAAGAAATAAAAAGGATGGCCGAAGAAGAAGCTAAACTATTACATGCCAAAGCTCAAACAGAAGAAATAAAAAGGATGGCCGAAGAAGAAGCTAAACTATTACATGCCAAAGCTCAAACAGAAGAAATAAAAAGAATAGCCGAAGAAGAAGCTAGACTATTACATGGCAAAGCTCAAACAGAAGGAATAAAAAGAATAGCCGAAGAAGAAGCTAAACTATTACATGCCAAAGCTCAAACAGAAGAAATAAAAAGGATGGCCGAAGAAGAAGCTAGACTATTATATGACAAAAGTCGAGAACCAAGTTATATTATATTCGATACGACTCAAAGGTATCATAGCTTATCTGCCCCATCTAAACCTATCAGAGTAAGTTCTGCTCAATTTAGACATATCAAAGGAAAAAGACCAACAAGAGAAATATCTGAAAGAGATACACTCGTATCTTTAAGAGATCAACTTGATCAATTAGGTTTAGGAGAGGAACCTTCTTATGAAATTCCCACTGTGAGAAGAGTTGCTTAAAAAACACCCTCGTTTCTTGGACATAGAAACGGGGTTTTTGTCTACCTGGATTAAAAATCATTTAATTAAAACATATTCTATTATTTTGTTAAATTATCAGTAGTTATTAATCAACTAAAATCATATGATTAAATGGGGTAATATAATGAAAAATATAATAGAATATTTTTATAGAATAGAAGTTGAAAAAATAAAATATACCAATGAACGATACTACATATTATCAGACAACGAAACTTACATACTAGAGGAATGTAAAACTAAAATTGAAATAAAAACGTTAGAAGAGACGCAAAAATATAGTAATTTTCACAGAATTATTACTAATATTCAGGGTGGAATAATAACAAATTATGAAAATATCAACTATATATTACTAAAACCAATTCTAAAAGAAAACAGAAACATCAATCTATATGATATAGAAACCATTGCTTATTTAAATATAAAAAACAATATATTATCCACAGACTGGGACAAATTATGGGCAAGAAAAATAGATCATTTTGAAAGATATATCATGAACAAAGATATTATTTTTGAATTTAGAGAATATTATGACTATTTTATTGGACTTGCCGAAAATGCCATTTTATATTATCAATTAGCAAAAAAAGAAAATATAAGTTATGGATTTACTTATAACAGAGTGAAAAATAACTTCACATTGTATGATCTATACAATCCATTAAACATAACAATCGACCCTATAATAAAAGGAATAGCAGAATATATAAAGGCAGAATTTTTTATAGGTAATGCAATAGATATAGAAGAAATAGAAGTTTTAAATCTTAATTATGATGAAAGCATTTTACTAATTAGTAGGTTGTTATTTCCCACACAATTTTTTGATATTTATAGAAATGGGAAAGAAGAAAATAAAGAAAAAATTAGTAAAATAATCAATTTGGCTCCCCAGTATGAAAAATATATAAAAACAATATTAAAAGCAATAAAAAAGAAGTATAAATATATACCTCAAATAAAATGGCTTACTTCTAATCAACTTTAATTACACTTTTTACTTCTGGAATTTCATTTACTAATATTTCCTCAACTCCATCCTTAATTGTAACATCGATCATTGGGCAATGACTGCACGCTCCAGTTAATCTAACATAGACGATTCCATTCTCAAATTTGACAAATTCGATATCTCCACCATCACTCTGTAAAAAAGGTTTAATCTTGTTGATTTCTTCTTCAATTTTTTTCTCAATTTCCATAAAATCACCAAAAACATTATACAAATAAATTTCAGAATAGTAAAGTTAACATTTGCTAAATTAATGATTTATTGTTATAATCAACAAAGAAGGTGTTGTACATGGCAAAATATGAAAAAGATAAAATTGTAATAGGGTATGTAACAGGAATCGAAAAATATGGAATATTTGTGAATCTTGATGAATATTATAGTGGATTAATTCATATATCTGAAATATCTCCTAATTTCGTAAGAAATGTTAGTGATTATGTAAATATAGGGGAAACTATAAAAATGAGAGTAGTAGAGGTTAATGAAAAAAATCATCATGTAAAACTTAGTATAAAAAATATGGATTATAGATTTGATAGCAAAAAAAAAGCAAAAATTATAGAAACCTCTCATGGATTCGATAGTCTAAATAAAGAATTACCG
>CASFCU010000027.1 GCA_949293285.1 uncultured bacterium | reverse complement strand
TCAATGATTTGTTCTTCTTGAGTTAAATTTGTGGGTAGTATTTTTATATTATTTTCTTTTATATAATTAACATTATATAAAGTTACTTTAAATGTGTTTTCAGTATTTAATATTAACGGTTCTTTATCATATTCTTTATAGGATTCGATGATTCTCCCAATACCAGTACCAAAACTTTCAACATATTTTAATCTATAAAATATATTAGCTAAATTAGGATTTCTGGATTCTGATACACCATTGTATAGATCTTCAATACTAATACCTTTGACTAGTCCTCCTAAAGAAGTGATTTCAAAATGATCATCGAATAACGACACTAATATACTACCCGTAAAATTATAGTCCCTATGTATAACTGCATTTAATAACGATTCTCTAAGTGCATATTCTGGATAATCTTTAGTATCAATTCTTTCAAGTCCTATAATTTTTCCTTTTGTTTTATTATATAAAGCAAGATATTCAAATGTGTCATTTACTTGTTTTAAAACTGAACCTGTAAACTCTTTTCTATCCCTAAATTCCAATTTATTAGTTCCATTAAAAATTGCACATTTTATTGAATAAGGACATTCATCTGATAAAAGTAGTCCTAAATTAGTATATTTATTATTTGAGTTGATAATATTTAGAGCTTTAAATTTGTTATTATCGATTTCGATATTGTGATTTTTAAAAATATTTTTTAAATATTCAAAGTGTAAATCTTGAATATTTGAAACGTTATTTTCAAAAGAATTACTATTACTTTCTATTAACAACTTTTTAATAACTTCTTCATTAGCTTGTACTGATACATTTCCATGTCTTAAATAAACACCTGATGATTTTAAACCTTTATCAGATAGATAATAAGGCTTATTTGGTGCTTCATTAACTTTGACTATAATTATATCTTTATCTTCAATTCTTTCAATATATATTTTAGTATAAAGAGTTAAATCAGATTTAATTCCCTCACGAATCATTCCACTTAATGCTTCCAAATCTTTTTCTGCTTGTTTTAAACCAATAATTTTCCCATTATCATCTATACCAATATAAATAGTTCCATTATTTGTATTTGCAAAAGCAACTATTTCTTTCTTTATATCTTTTGTAAGCTCAACCTTTAATTCCGTTTCTTGATCTTCTCTATACATTTTTATCACCCAATAATATTATATACAAAACAAAGAATATTATCAATGTATTCGACCACTTTTCGACCACTTTTCGACCACACTGTTTAACATTCATTAAAAAACGAACTATTTCTAGTTCGACTAATTTCCCTATGGTGGGCTGTTAGGGATTCGAACCCTAGACCCACTGATTAAGAGTCAGTTGCTCTACCAACTGAGCTAACAGCCCAAATGTATTAATAATAATTAATACATTTAGAATTATAACACAACTACCAAAAAAAGCAAACAAAAAATTAATTTTTTAACATGTGATATCATACGGTTCAGCAAAGTACTAAGTAGAATTCAAATGATAATCTACTACTATTTTCTTTATATGAATATATATATAAGTACCAATATACCAAGTACTAATCTATACCACATAAATATTTTAAAATCATTACTACGTAAATATTTGAGTAAAAATTTAATACATAAAATCCCAGTAATGAAAGATATTACGATTCCTAATAAAAAAATGCCTATATTCTCTGTTATAGTTGCAAAATCAATTTTTAATAGTTGTAAAACTACGGCTCCTAACACAACCGGTGCTGATAAGTAGAAAGAAAATTTAGCAGCATCTTCCCTTTTCAAATGCAATAGTCTTCCTGTTGCTATTGTTGTCCCACTTCTTGAAAATCCAGGAATGAGTGCAAAAACTTGACTGCATCCTATTATAATGGCATCTTTTAGAGTCATGTCTTTTATTTCTTTTTCTCTTGGCATCTTTTTATCTACCAGGTAGATTATAATTCCCATAGTCATTAATGCTATAGCTATAATAGAATATTTGGCTCTTATTACTTCTTCTATGACATCTTCAAAAAGTACTCCAACTATGGCAGCCGGAATGGTAGCTGCTATAATATACCACATTATTTTACCATTTTTATCTTTTAATCCTTTAGTAAAACCCTTAACTGCCATGTTCCAAAATTCAAAAAAGAAATAAACGATGATGGCAAGAGCAGTACCAAAGTGTAGTGCTACATCAAAAGTAAGTTCTAGATTACTTGTGATTACATTATTTCCAATACCTAACAAGTCCCTTAGTATGATTAGGTGAGCAGATGAAGATATAGGTAGAAATTCTGCTATTCCTTGAATGATTGCCAAAACTATAATAGATATCATAATACACCTCTTTATTCATCATATGTTAATTATATCATCGATTATATCTTTTTTAAAACTTTTTTCTTCCTGCCTTTTTTAGAGTTTGATTTTTAATTGTGCAGCACTCCTATTGTTATGATATTATTCTTGGTTATTGGCTTTTTTATCTTTCTTTTTAGTTTTGTTGTTTAAAATCCCCTCAATATTATTGTATATGTCCATATAGTTACTAACTAGAATAAATTCAATGTTATTCTTTATATCAGTTGGAATTTCTTTCAAATCTTTTTCATTTTCTTTTGGAATGAATATCTTGGTTATCATTGCACGGTAAGCACCGATTACTTTTTCTTTTAATCCACCAATGGGAAGGACTCTTCCCGTTAAAGTGATTTCACCTGTCATACTAATTTTCGATGATATTGCTTTTTTAGTAAACAAGCTTATAAGTGCTGTGGTAAGGGCTACACCTGCTGATGGTCCTTCTTTTTGTATAGCACCTTCTGGAACATGAATGTGAATAGATTTTTCTTCTAATTGATCCAAATCAATATTAAATTTATCACAATTAGATTTAATATAGTCAAGCGCAATCTTGGCTGATTCTTGCATTACTTCTCCTAAGGATCCTGTTAAAATAAGTTCTCCCTTTCCTTTAAACATCGTGGTTTCTATTGGGAGAATATCACCACCATATTCGGTATAAGCCATACCGTTTACAATTCCTACTCGTTCGTTGTTCTCGTTGTCATTGTACAAAAATTTTTTAATACCTAGGTACTCTTCTAAGCTCTCTTTACTTATAAAATACTTTTCTTTACTTTTGTCCACTACGATTTTCTTTACAATCTTCCTCATAATTGTAGCTATCAGTCTATCTAGTTCTCTTACTCCTGATTCTTTGGTATAATTACGAATCAGAGTTAGTATAGCTTCATCAGAAAAAGTAACTTGTCCTTCTTTTAGACCATGTTCTTTTGCTTGATTAATGATTAAGTGTTTTTTGGAGATATCTAATTTTTCAAATTCAGTGTATGAAGAAAGTTCTATAATTTCCAGTCTGTCTTTTAACTCTTCGGGAATTTGAGATAGGTAGTTTGCTGTTGCAATGAACATGACACTGCTAAGATCAAATTCCTCCTCTATATAATGATCTACAAAATATTTGTTTTGCTCTTTATCTAAAACTTCTAGAAGGCTAGAAGCAGGATCACCTTTAATATCCTTTGTCATTTTATCAATCTCATCAATTATGAACACGGGATTTTTTGTTCCTGCTTTTTTCATTCCTTGAATAATAAGCCCAGGAGCGGCACCGATATATGCTCTTCGATGTCCTATAATTTCTGCTTCATCATTGATTCCTCCAACAGAAATTTTGGTTACTTTTCTGTTAAGACTTTTAGCAATATTCTTAGCAAATGTTGTTTTCCCTACTCCAGGTGGTCCCACTAAACATATGATAGGACTTCTTGAATTATTTGTGTTCTGTTTTACTGCAAGGTATTCAATTACTCTATCTTTGACGTTATCCAGCCCATAGTGAGTACTGTCAAGAATTTCTCTTACTTTTTTCAAGTCACGTCGGTCTTCTGTAACTTTATTCCAAGGAAGGGTTAAAAGACAATCGATGTAATTTCTAATCATTGCAGTCTCTGGTGATGAAAAGTTTGCTATAGAGTATTTATTTAATTCAACGAGAAGCTTTTCTCTTACCTTTTTGGGACAATCCAGTTTGTTAATTTTATCTTTTAAAATTTCTGCTTCGTTTTGTTCTTCTTCTCCTAACTCTTCCCTAATTGCTTTTATTTTCTCTTTTAGAACAAACTCTTTTTGACTTTGCTCTAAACCGACAGCAACGCTAGCTTCTATTTTTTGTTCCAATCTTAATATTTCAATATCTTTATTTATATCATCTAATATCATTTTCACTCTAGAAGTAGAAGAAAATTCTTTTAAATATTCTTGTTTTCTTTCGAAATTAATTGGTAGATAAAGAGCTACTACATCTGTTAATTTATCGATATTGTTTATTCCCGCTGTTTGAGAAAGTATGGTATTCGACATGTAAGGAACTTCTTTCACATAAACATCAATATGTTTGTTAAGGGCTCTGATATATGCCATCTCTTCTTTAATACTAAGTTCTTCTAGTGGTGCATTGCTATATAATGCTTCATATATACCATCGTCCTTAGAATAGGCATATATCTTAGCACGTGATTCACCTGATAAAATTATCCTCGTTTTTCCATTTGGCATATCTAGTTTCATTTTTATTTTACCAACTGTACCATAATTTGGTAATTCATTTATTTCAGGATTCATTTCTAAACTATCCTTAGGGTTAACTATTAAAATACTACTATCATAACAAGATTCAGATAAAGAAATTAGTTTTTTGTCATTGTCTGTATCGAATTCTATTCTAATCTCATTATAAGGAAATAGCACCATATTTTTTAACAAAAGCACTGGCAAATTGCTTTTCATTATGGGGACACCTCCTTAAAATTATGTTTTCTATTATAACTTTTATGGTTTAAAAAAGCAATAAAAAAGACAGTTTTTTACAGCCTTTTTTATCAGATTTCAAAATCTAACTATACTTATTTTTTTATCTCAATTCCTAGTTCATCTAGTTGCTTTTCATTGACTTTACCGGGAGCATCACTCATTAGGCAAGAAGCACTTGCTGTTTTTGGAAATGCTACAACATCTTTGATGTTATCCGTATCAGCAAGTATCATAATCAGCCTTTCTAAGCCAATTCCAACACCACAATGTGGAGGTGCTCCATATTGAAAAGCATCTAAAAAGAAACCAAATTTTTCTCTTGCTTCTTTGTGAGTCATATCGATTGCAGAAAAAACTTTTTCTTGTGTGATGATGTCATGTATTCTTACAGAACCACTGAGAAGCTCATAACCATTCAACACTAAGTCATATGCTCTAGAATAGCAATTTTCTTTATCAGTAAGAAGTTTGTCCATGTCTTCTTGTCTAGGAGAAGTAAATGGATGATGTGCTGCCACAAATCGTTGTTCTTCTTCTGAATATTCAAACATAGGAAATTCTGTAACCCATAGGAAATTATATTTATCTTTATCAATGATATTGTGTTGATTAGCAAGTTTGATTCTTAAAGCTCCCAGTGCAGTTTTAACAATTTTTTTCTTATCCGCAATTATAAATACCATGTCATTTTCTTGTAAGTTCAATCTTTCAATAAGAATTTCTTGTTCATTGTTACTCATGATTTTTGAAATAGATCCAGATAAAATGCCATCATTATATTTTAGATAAGAAAGGGCTTTTGCATTATATACTTTAACAAACTCCGTAAGTTTATCAATATCTTTTCTAGAAACAGTAGAAGCTAGTCCTTTTAATACAATAGCATTGATTATTCCACCATTTACAATAATATTACTAAACACTTCAAAGTAGGTATTACTAAATATATCCGTAATATCTTCTATTTCCATAGCAAATCTCGTGTCTGGTTTATCAGTTCCAAAACGATCTATGCTTTCATTATAAGTAATTCGTGTAAACGTTTCTAAATCTACTTTCTTCGTTTCTTTAAAGATTTTTTTCATTAAACCTTCTACGACATTAAATATATCTTCTTCGTTAGCAAAACTCATTTCTATATCAATTTGAGTAAATTCTGGTTGCCTATCAGCACGTAAGTCTTCATCTCGAAAACACCTGGCAATTTGAAAGTATTTTTCCATTCCTCCAATCATAAGAAGCTGTTTATATATTTGAGGAGATTGCGGTAATGCATAAAAATTGCCTTTGGAAATTCTCGAAGGAACTAGATAATCTCTTGCTCCTTCTGGAGTAGGTACACATAAAATCGGTGTTTCAATTTCTATGAAACCATTCTCAGATAAAAAGTTTCTGGTTATCATTGTTACTTGATGTCTTAATATCAAATTATTTCTGATGTTTTCACGTCTTATGTCTAGATATCTATATTTTAATCTAGTTTCTTCTAGAGCTGTTGTGTCTTCCGTGATTTCAAAAGGAATATCTATGGACATATTGATTAAGGTTAAATTTTCTACTATTACTTCTATTTCTCCCGTAATCAACTTCAAATTTTTGTTTTCTCTTTCACTGATGATTCCACTTACACTAATTACTGATTCACTTTTTAAAGAGGATGCTAATTCATATGATTTGTTATCTGGCTTTACAATTAATTGAATGATTCCTGATCTATCTCTTAAATCAATGAAAACAAGGCCTCCTAGATTTCTTTTCTTTTGAACCCATCCGTATAGCTCTACTTTTTGTCCAATGTTATTAATATTAAATTCTGCATTATTAAATTTCTTCATCATGACCTCCATTAGTACATTTATCATGACATTCATCATCACAAGAGATATTACTTTCTATCTCATACTCTTCATCGGCTAAGTTTTCATCTAAATAATATATTAAATAATCAAGTCCTACTAACTCTTCTTTTTTTGTTTTGTTGTTTTTGATTTTTATCTCATCATTTTTCAAATCTTCATCATTTAAAATGATTAAGAATTTTGAATTTAATCGATCGGCTTGTTTGAATTGCGCTTTTAGACTTCTACCAGTATATTCTGTATCTACCCTAAACCCTGCTGCACGTAAATACTGTACTAAAGAAGTGGCATATTTTTTCTCTGTAGGTGAGACGTACATTACAAACACTTCAATATTTTCTATTATTGGTAGTTGTATTTTTTCTAAATCTAAAGCTTGAATAATTCTACCTATCCCACAGGCAAAACCAATACAAGCGGTTTCGGGACCACCTAGGGTGTTCACAAGAGCATTATATCTTCCACCACCTGCTAAAACGTTATTAGAACCAAAGCCCTCGACGTTTGCTTCAATCTCAAATACCGTGTGATTATAATAATCTAGTCCTCTTACTATTCTATAGTCCTCTTCATAATCGATTCCTAATTCATCTAAATAAGATTTTACTTCATCGAATCTTTTCTTACTTTCTTCATTTAAATAATCAATAGTTTTAGGCGCATCTTTTAGCAAAGGATTATCTTTGTCTATTTTGCAATCTAATATTCTAAGGGGATTTTTTTCTAATCTGTCGTTGCAATCTTCACATAATTCTTTGATATGTGGTCTAAAATACTCTAATAGAGCTTTTCGATAGTTGTCTCTTGATTCTTTATCCCCTAAAGAATTAATTTTCACTTTAATATCTTTTAATCCCAACATCGATAGAAGGACGACGGGAATCGAAATAACTTCTGCATCTATCATTGGATCGTTAGTACCTAAAACTTCAACACCAAATTGTGTAAATTCTCTATCTCTTCCTGATTGTGGTCTTTCATATCGATACATAGTTCCATTATAATACAATTTGATTGGTTGATTAGCATCACCATACATTTTGTTTTCTATGTAACTTCTGACAATACCAGCAGTCCCTTCCGGTCGAAGTGTCATATTACGATCTGCTCTATCTTTAAAGTCATAAGTTTCTTTCGTTACTACATCAGCAGTTTCTCCTATTCCCCTATGGAAAAGCTCACTCGACTCAAAAATCGGTGTTCTTATATAGTTATAATTATATTTCTCCATAAGTGAATCGATAAGCTTATTTACATATTGCCATTTCTTAGCATTTTCACCATAAATATCATAACATCCCTTAGGTTTATTTATCATATTATTCCTCCCTAAAATAAAAAGGTAGCATCATAAGGACGAACGAATCGTGGTGCCACCTTAATTCCATAAAATAAATTATGCTTGATTCTTAACGCGAATAGACGAATCTTCTATAGATGCAAATGTCTTTCATTAACTAAATTTAAGTATTTTCACCTGATATACTCTCTCTAGAAAAATGTCATTAATTACTCTTTTTGCAAGAAGTTAACTATATTCTACAATAATAAACTTTCTTTTTCAAGCAAATTTAGAAATAACTTCAATTTTTATTTTTCCAGCCTATAGTGGGGCTGCAATATCTCGTAAATTTCCTATATTTTTTAGATGCATAATCTTTTGGTTCTTTCTTATATCTTTCTTTAGTTTTTTTTATTCTCATGAAATATAATTTTTTTCTTATTAAAACTAGTTTTTTTAGTCCTGGATCTACTTCCTCTAATATTTTTTCGTAATCTTTCTCACAAAGTACATCTCCTATTATTCGTAAATAACTTTCATAACGATCTACACTTAGCAATCCACTGGAAACTCCCTGTTTAACTATGCATGAATCGTATGGCTCATTAAAATGAAGACAGTCATTATATTTACACTTATCTTTCCAATTTTCAAATTCCTTAAAATAATCCTGAATTTCTATTGGATTGAATGAAGAAATATCCAAACTTCTAATACCAGGAGTGTCAATAATCGATGAATTGTCTTCCAAAACATAATATTTAGAAGTTGTTGTTGTATGTCTTCCTCTTTTACTTTTATCACTAATATGGCTAGTTTTTATTTCATCATCCCCCATAATTGCATTTGTTAATGAAGATTTACCAATACCGCTATTTCCAACAAAAATTGCTTGTTTATTTAATAAATGTTCTTTTAAAGTACCTATTCCGATATTACTATAAGTTGAGGTTTCAATAACGTTCATTCCTAAATCTCTATACATATTTAGAACTTCTTCATCTTCTTCTGTTTTTAAATCACATTTATTTAGACATATTATAGCTGGAATCTTACTATTTTGAAGAATCATTAAATATCTATCAATAAACTTTGGATGTAATGGTGGTTCTTTTGCTGCTACAACTATAACAGCTAAATCAACATTGGAAGCAATATTTTTCACAGAACCAACATCATTTAATCTTGTACTATCCTTTTTTGTTCTAGATAGTATTGATGTCCTATTTAATAAATGACTAATCACGTATGTTTCATTTATTTTGTCGATGTCAACTTTATCACCAGGAAAAACCACCTGATTACAAACTGAATTAATATCTTTTCTTAACTTAGCTAATATAACTTCACCATTGTAAAGTATATATGCATCATCGTATCTTACTTCAATTACAACGCCATAGTCTTCACAATCATCTAAAAAAAATTATCTACATTTTCATTCTTTTTTCCAAATGTTTTTTCCTTAGCTCTTTGCTTTTTTTCAATACTTTTTTTAGTTTTAAAACTATCATACGCATTATAATGTGGCATATTATTCCTCCTTATTAAGTCTCTTCTTTTTCCGATTCCACTTCATAACCATTAAATGCTGTCGAATTTAAAAAACTTAATATTTCTTTTTGAAATTCAGAAGTATGAGCACTAGTATATTCTTAACCTTTTTCTTTCAATAGTTATTGAAATTATTCAAGCATTGATGAAGAAATAAGATAAATTTTCATACAGTGTATATTTCATATTGAAATGGTAGCTTTCAAATGATTATCCTATTCAATACTCCCCAACAAAAAAGCACTAATAATGTTATCTTTTCTAACATCAAAGAAATACTATTTAGTTCAAAAATATATTTTTCTCATTTCAATGAATAATCAATGTTATTATCATTCTATTTTATCTTTTTTAGGATGGTAAAAAGCTTGAAAAAGCTCTTCATGATTTTTCAAAATAACTAAAATTAAAAGATACTAACTCTACAATAAGAATTAATTAATCTCTTTTTTTCAGCACTTTTATAGGCTTAATCTTCTTTTTATTTTTATCGTATATTTTATATATAGCAAGAGCTTTATGATCTTTATTTTTAAAAACTACAATTTCTTTATCATAAAGATTATCTAAAATACTACCATTCAATATTTTCTTTTCTAGATATCCATCTATTATTTCAGAGTGATACATCGAAAGAGGTTTTTCTATAGGAATAAATTTTAATCGATTATTTTCAATATCTTCTAGGCTAATTGCATCATCGATAGAAAAGATTCCTTGCCTTATTCTTCTTAAATTACTCATAGTACATAATATATTCATTTTAACTCCTATATCTCTAATAAGACTTCTAATATAAGTTCCTTTACTAACAACGGTTCTAAAGGAAAATCCTTCATGATTATAACTTAATAATTCTATTTCAAATATCTCTACTTCCTTTTTTGGAAGAAGTACTGCTTCTTTTTCTCTTGCATATTTATAAAGTCTTTTACCATTTACTTTAACAGAGGAGTAAAGAGGTACTTCCTGAAAATATTTTCCTTTAAAAGAGTTTATTACATCGTTTAATTTTACTACATCTAAAAAATAGTTTTTGTTTTGTTCTAAAATATTTCCAGATATATCTAAAGTATCCGTAGATATTCCAAATTTGACCGTAGCAATATACTCTTTTGTATCATTGGACATAAATTCCAATATTTTAAGGGCATCGTTTACTGCAATTACTAAAACCCCTGTAGCTATCGGATCCAGTGTTCCACAGTGCCCTACTTTTTTTGTATTTAAAAATCTTCCCACCATATTTACGATATCTCTACTAGTGTATCCACTAGGTTTATCAATTATTAATAATCCACTGTTCATCATACTCACCTACTCATCATTATCTTTATTTTCATCTATATCTTAACTACAATGACCATTTTCAAATATCGTTTTTCTTATCACAAATATATCATGTAGTTCATAAACACTTTCTTTATCATTCTAACATATTTTTCTTTGATTGCCAATTTTAGAATTTTAGACAATAAAGTTGACTATCACTAAAAAATATGATATAATTACTGAACGTTACCAAAGAAGGGGGAATATGGTATGATATATGATATTTTAGAAGAAAGTGAAATGGAAAGAAACTTAAAATCTTATTTTAATTTCACAGAAAGAGTTTTTGGAGAAGATGTGGCACTAGAAATGGCCACTGTTAGCCCTAGTATAAAGGATTCTTTATCTTGTTTTAGTAAAAGATTTGATATGTGTGCTGATATAGATGTATATCTTTCAATACTTAAAACTTGTGCTATTGTTGGTGATGAAACTAAAGCTGTGCAAGATGCAAATTCTTTGATTGCATCTAATCACATTGATGAGCTAATACAAGACATGCAGGCAAATAAAGGCATGACAAAGGAGATATTGAAAACTTTTATAAGATATTCTTATATGACATCAAGTGAACTATTACAAAGAAAAGTAAATTTAATCAATTCTTTTGATTCAGTATCAGAAAGATTACATAATATAGAAGATTACTACAGTGCTCAAAAAGATTTATGTTCAAAGAAAAAAGTCTCTAAATAGACTTTTTTTCTTTTTGACATTTTGGGCAATAATACGTCCCTCTTCCACCTACTCTAATTTTAATTATCGTATTACCACAAACATGGCATTTTTCATTTTCTCTTTGGTGAACATTCAAATTATTTTGAAAAAGACCTGTAACTCCTTCTTCAGAAGTATAGCTTCTAATGGTGGTTCCTCCTTCTTCTATTGCTTTATCTAAAACTTTAATGGTATTTTTTATAATATGATTAAGATCAACATCTGTTAAATCACAAGGCTTAGTAAGAGGATTGATATTAGATAAAAATAAAATCTCATCAGCATAAATATTACCTATGCCTGTCATAATAGATTGATCCAAAAGTACTGTTTTAATTGGTATTTTTTTATTTTTATATTTTTCTTTTAAATATAAAGCATTTAAATTTTCATCCCAAGGTTCTAATCCTAGCTCAGCATAAGGTTTCATCGTATAAAGCTTATCTTTTGGAATAAGCATTGTTCTTCCAAATTTTCTAACATCAGCAAATCGAAGTTCTTCTTCATTGTCTAATTCAAATATAACATGTTCATGTTTATTTATCTCATCCTTTTTTTCTCGGAAAAAAAATTTCCCTTCCATTCTTAAATGAAATAGCAGGTAATCTCTATCTAGTTGGAGTACTATCCATTTTCCCCTAGTAGTTATGCTATGAATTACCTGATTTTTAATATTTTCTTTGAAAGTTTGAATATCTGGATAATCAATCATTTTAGGATAAAGTATTTTTACATCTGTTATTTTCTTATTAATAATCTTTTTTTCAAGTTTTCTTGCAACTGTTATGACTTCTGGTTTTTCTGGCATACTAATACTTCCCCCCATATTTAAAACAATTTATATCATCTACCTTTTCATTACCTTCAAATGAAAGATTCAAATTCAATAAGGTAGCTGTATTGCTTACTTTTATATTTTGGTAACTTCAAGTTTTTATTAATTTACTTTGCTTCATACCAATCTTTTCCCTTGTTGATGTCTACTACAAGTGGAACCGATAATTTGTAGGTATTTTCCATTATATTTTTAACTATAGATTCTACTATTTTCTCTTCTGATTTTAAAACATTGAATACTAGTTCGTCATGTACTTGAATTAACATTTTGCTTTTTAGATTTTGTTTGTTAAATTCATCATATATTTCAACCATTGCTTTCTTTAGAATATCAGCACTAGACCCTTGGATTGGTGTGTTAAGTGCCATTCTTTCTCCACTACTTCTAATCATATAATTCTTATTATTTAATTCATCTATTGTTCTTTTTCTATTCATAATAGTTTTTACATATCCTTTATCATGAGCGTCTTCGATAACTTCTTTCATGTATTCACTTATTCGTGGGTAAGTTTTTAGGTATCCATCGATAAATTTTTTGGCTTTTGCTACATCTATCTTTAGATCTTCACTAAGACCAAAGCTACTGATTCCATAAAGAATCCCAAAATTAACTGCTTTGGCTTGTCTTCTCATGTTAGCATCCACCATATCTAGAGGTACTCCAAAGATATCACTGGCAGTTTTTGTGTGAATGTCTTTATCCTCTATGAATGCTTCTATTAAGTTATCCGCTTTAGATATGTGAGCAAAAACTCTAAGTTCTATTTGTGAATAGTCACTAGAAAGAATTATAGAATTCTCATCAGGAAGAAATGCTTTTCGAATGAGTTTACCATACTCTAACCTGATAGGAATATTTTGAAGATTAGGGTTTGATGAGGAAAGTCTTCCGGTTCTAGTCAAGGTTTGATTAAATATTGTATGAATTCTACCATCGTTAGAAACTTCATCGATTAATCCTATGATATAGTTATTATAAAGTTTTGAAAGCGTTCTATGTTCTTCTATTTTTTCAACGATTGGATGTTGATCAATTATCTTATCTAAGATATCTTTTCCTGTAGAATAATTTTTGTCTTTTGTTTTCTTAGGATATGGTATTCCTAAAGTTACAAATAATATTTCTCCGAGCTGTTTAGGGGACATAATATTAAATTCTACTCCAGCTAAGTTGTAAATTTCTAAAGATAAGGAATCAATTTTAGATTTTATTTCTTTTCCCATTTGTGATAAATAATCAGTATCGACTTTGATTCCTGTTAATTCCATATCTGCTAAAACAGAAACAAGAGGCATTTCTATAGAATTAAATAAATACATTTCTTCTTCTTTTTCTAACTCTTTCAACATAGTATCACGTGAATCGTAAATGTATTTTGCTTTTTTACAGGCATTTTCCGCTACTGTTTCTAAAGATGGGCATTTCAGTTTTGCTGCACTTTTGAATTCTTCTTCATAAAATAAAACATCTATTCCGTTATTTCTCATCAAATAAGCAATATCATCTTTTACATTATAATTTAATAAATATCCGGAAATCATTGCATCATAAGTACAACGATTGATGACTAAGTTGTTTTTCTTTAATACAACGATTAGCTTTTTCAAATCGTAAGTATACTTCTCATAATCGTTTTCTAGTAGGATTTCTTGATTGTCCAAAACAATGTCAAAAGGAATGTAATAACAATTTTCACCATCATATATACTGATTCCTAATGGAGGACTTTTATGATAATTATATCCCAATAATTCTAAGTATATAGCATAATTTTTAGTAAGGTTCACTTCTTCAATATTATTTACTATAGAAAATTTAAAATCTGTTGTCTCTTGAATGTTTTCTCTAATATTTTCCTTTTTGATATCCATTTTTTTTATCAATGAATAAAACTCTAATTCTTCCAAAAGTTCAATATATTTTAAAGAATCATATCCTTTATATCTTATTTTTTCAAAATCAATATCAATGGGTACTGTTTTATAAATAGTGGCTAGATCATAACTCATATAGGCTTTACTTTTTTCGGCAATCAGCTTTTCTTGCGTTTTTCCTTTCACGGAGTCAATATTTTGATAGATGTTATCGAGAGTTTTATATTCTTTTAAAAGATTAATTGCTGTTTTTTCTCCTATTCCTTTGACTCCTGGAATATTATCGGATGAATCTCCCATGAGAGCTTTTAAATCTACCATTCTTTCTGGTTCTATTCCGTAAGTTCTAAGAAATTCCTCGTGAGTCATTCTTTGATTTCCAACTGGTTTTAAAAGTTTTACTTCTACCTTATCGGTAATTAGTTGAAGCAGATCTTTGTCACTACTTATTATTACAGCATTAAAATTAGGACTTTCATCACATTTTTTAGCAAATGTTCCAATAATATCATCTGCTTCGTAATTGTCTATTTCAAAGTAATGAATTCCCATTGCTTCTACTAGCTCTTTAGCCTTTGGGAATTGTATTTTAAGTTCATCTGGAGTTTCTAATCTTCCTTTTTTGTACATTTCGTATTTGTCATGTCGAAAAGTTTTTCCCTTGTCAAAGGCCACCATGATATAGGTGGGATTTTCTTCTGCAATAATTTTATTCATCATGTTGACAAGACCATATAAAGCATTTGTCGGAAAGCCTTTTGAATTCTTCATGATATTACCGTTGTATGCCGTTGCATAATAACTTCTAAAGAGAATATTATTGCCATCTATAAGAATTACTTTTTCCATTTATATCACCTTTTATTATTATAACAAATAAAAGGTGATAGATAAAATAAATTTTCTTTTTTATTTATGTTGTGCTTGTTGTTATGAAAGTTTTATTCTCATTTATCCTCCTTGATATCGGTAGTTAAAAAAAACAGTCAAGTTAAACTGTTTCTTCTACGTATTCACATGAACTACATTTGACTTTTCCGTTATGATTGACTAAAAGTTCTTGACACTTAGGGCATAGTTTTCCCGTTGGTATGTCCCAAGTTGCTGTTTTGCATTTTGGATAGTTATTGCATCCATAAAAAGTTTTTCCTTTTTTGCTTGTTTTTTCTATTATCATTCCATCACATTTAGGACATTTCACAATTTCTTTTACTTCCTTAGTTTCTTTTTTTATGTATTTACATTCCGGATAATTACTACATGCGGTGAATTGTCCATATTTCCCTTTGCGAATAACTAGTGGGTTTCCACATTCAGGACAAAGTTCTCCCGTTTTTTCTGGTTCTTTTTTTTCCATTTCTCCGAAAGCTTTTTTTACTAATGGCTCGAAAGAAGCATAGAAATGATGCAACACCTTGATATTATCTTCTTTTTCTTCTGCTATTTTATCTAAATCATTTTCCATATTTGCAGTGTATTCTACGTTTATAATATCACTGAAGAAATCTTGCAGTTTATCAGTTGTTTCTATTCCCATTTGGGTTGGTATGAATTTTTTATCTTCTAATGTGACATAATTTCGTTGTTTAATTGTATCAATTACAGTAGCATAAGTAGATGGTCTACCTATTCCTAATTCTTCCATTTCTTTTATTAGTTTTGCTTCTGTATATCTAGCCGGTGGTTGTGTAAAATGTTGTTCTTTTTCTATCGATGCTGCTTTTAAAACTTCGTTTGTTTGAATATTCGGTAAGGTTTTATCCTCACTTTTTTCAAAGTCTTTATATACTTTTAAATATCCATCATAAATAAGAACTTGCCCGGTTGCCTTAAATAGATAGTCATTGTTTTCTAGTATTATAGTAGTAGCATTTACTCTGGCATCTGCCATTAGAGATGCTAAAGTTCTATAATATATCAATTCATATAGTTTATAAAGATCTGATGTCAAATAAGGTTTCATTTTTTCTGGTGTTCTCAAAATGCTAGTTGGTCTAATTGCTTCATGAGCATCTTGAACATTATCCTTCTTTTTTGACGTTTTTACATATCCTATATAGTCTTTACCGTAGTGATCATTTATATATTTATAAGCTTCCTTTATATAATCATCACTTAGTCTAATAGAATCCGTTCTCATATAAGTGATAAGACCTACTGTATCATTACCTATATCAATTCCTTCATAAAGTTTTTGAGCAAGGCTCATTGTCTTCTTTGCATTAAAGTTTAATTTATTGGAAGCATCTTGCTGCATAGTACTAGTGATAAATGGTGGTTTTGCTTTTTTACTTTTTTCTTTTTCTGATACTGATTTGACTAAAAAATCGTCTTTTAACTCAGAAAGAATTTTATCAGCCTCGACTTCACTTGCAATTTTTATTTCTTTATCTTTATAATTGAATAAGTTAGCTTCAAAGTCATTAAATATTGCACTAATAGACCAATATTCTTCACTTTTAAAATTATTTATTTCTCTTTCTCTATCCACAATTAGCTTTAAAGCCACACTTTGAACACGGCCAGCACTCTTTCCCCCTGTTTTAGATTGCATTAGTTTACTTAATCTAAAACCGATTATTCTATCTAAAATCCTTCTGGTTTCTTGACTTTTAACCAGATTATAGTCTATTTTTCTCGGATTATTAAAGGCATCGATTACTTTATCCTTAGTGATTTCATGAAAAAGAACTCTCTCATACTCATTTTCTTTGATTCCCAATGCATCTTTTAAATGCCAAGAGATTGCTTCTCCTTCTCTATCTGGGTCCGTTGCTAGGAAGATTTTATCACTTTCTTTCACATTCTTTTTTAAATCGGAAATTATTTTTTTCTTACCTGCAATTGGTACATAATGAGGTTTAAAATCATCTTCTATATCGACACCTAGACCATATTTCCCAGTGGTAGCTAAATCTCTTATATGACCTTTAGATGATACCACTTTGTATTGATTACCAAGATATTTTTCTATTGTTTTACTTTTACTAGGAGACTCTACTATTACTAAATTTTTAGGCATATTTTAAATCCACTTCCATTTCTATTTACTTATACTAGTATTTATTTAATTTGTCAACACTATATATTATTATTCAAAAAAGAAGAAATTACTAAAAATTTCTTCTTTACTTTTTTATTTTAATAATACGTTTAAAAGTTCATTGGTGTTTGGATTAAATAGTTCACCTCTTCTAGAAAAGTAATTTTCCCTAATTAATTTATTGTAATCGGGAATCGTTTTGTTTTCACCATATACATTTGCTACTGCTTGTTCAATTTGTTCAAAAGAAATCGGGCGTGAATGATTTATTTTATTGTACAGTTGCCGATAACTATATCCAAACGTTTTGTTTAGTAAGTCTAGTTCTCGTTGTAAGGATATATCTTTACTATTCTTTTTTTCATTACTGTAATTAAAATCATCAATTGCAAGGATTCCTAATGCTCCAGTTAACTTATCCTTATAAGTAGAGTTTTCAATATCTGCAAGCATAAGCCCAAAATAGTTATAATTTATCATTCTTATGTCATCTGTTTTGTATGTTTCTTTAGGAAGTGTGTCCATAGAAGGATCAAATAAATAAATTCCGTCTATTTCATATTTATCATCTTTAATTTCTACAATAGTAACATAAGACTCTTTCCCGTCTAGGGATTTTTCCTTTCCCATAAAAGTTTTCATTCCTAATTTCCTTAGTATGTATGAAAAAAGACTATTAAATCCATAGGATGATGCTTCTTTATTGACAATTATGTCTGGTAAAAGATTTGCTTCTTCTGTTAAATTGCCGTTATATTCTAGAAGTTTAGTGATATCATATATTCTTAATACGGATTCAAAAGGAGTCAAGCCTTCTTTTTCCGATAGCAACTTGATTCTATCCACGTATGAAAAAAATAAACGACATTTAGGAAGTTCTATTAACATATAATTATTCTCTTCTACATAATAGCAAATCTTCCAAGTAGAAGGATTTTCGTATTTAGAAGATAAAATCTGATCCATTTCTTTTGGTGTTAACTTTACAGCCACATATTTTTCTATTTTTTCATCATCCACATACCCACTGATCGATAACAAATTTTTTATTATTTCGATGCTTTTTACATCTATCGTTCCCTTAAAGTATATTTGAGATAAATTATTAATAGAGAAAATAATCGATTTGAATTCTTCTATTTCAAAGGGGGTTAAAGGGTGATCAAACGAAAGAGTTTGGACATCAAAACAATCTAAAGAATTCTCTTTACCAGATTCCAAAACATCTAACATTTAACCACCCTCTAACAATCATATCATTACTTTAATTTTCCTTTGTACCCTTTTAATCCATTGTATCCACTTAAAATGTTTGTCTTAAAGCTGTGTGTTTTACTAATTCTTTTCTTGTAATCTTTTACCCCAATATTTATCATGTCATCAAGAAGCGTTGTAAAGCTTTTTCCTGTTTTATCCCACAAGTAAAAAGCAAGGGATCCTGGACATGAATTTATTTCGTTAATATAAACTTTCTTTTTCTTTTGGTCTACTAAAAAATCCATTCTAGCCACACCACTTAAGCCAATTGCCTTAAATGATGAAGTAGCAATTTCTCTTACTTCTTTCTTTAATTTATCAGAAATATCTGCTGGTATCTTTCTATTAGCACTAGCCATACCACTTTTTCCGACTTTTTTGCTTCCATTTATATATTTATCATCATATGTTAAGAATGAATTCTCTGTAACTACTTGTTCTATTTCTGAAAGGGAAACCGCCTCGTAATTTCCTAATAGACTGATATTGACTTCAGTTAGATTTTCTATTGTTTGCTCTACTATGATTTTATTGTCATATTCTATTGCCGACTCTATTGATTTTATAAGATCTTTTCTTGTTTTAGCTGATGATATTCCTACACTACTACCCAATGTAGCTGGTTTAACTATGACTGGATAGTTAAGTTTCTTTTCAATTTTATCCAATATTGCATCACTATCATCATTGTATTCATTATCATAAAACCAAACATAATCTGCTACTGGCAATTGTAAGTTTTCAAAAATTATTTTTTGTATCACTTTGTCTTGAGCAATGGCACTCGATGTAACATCACTTCCAACAAAAGGAACTCCTACCGTCTTAAGGTATCCCTGCAAAGTTCCATCTTCTACGTTGGTACCATGAACTACTGGAAAAATGATATCCACATCGTTAACAACCCTTTTAAAAATTCCTTTACTTTGCAATACAAATCTACCTTTTTTATTGTATAAAACTACATTTTTCGTATATCTTTTTAATAATTCCATATCCTTAAATGTATCGATTTCTCTTAGTGCTGCACCAGTATACCATTCATTTTCTTTTGAAATATATATTGGAATAATCTCATATTTATCATTGTCTAATTTGTTCATTGCTTGAACAGCTGAAATGATACTAACCTCATGTTCAACTGATTCTCCACCAAAAATAATACCTACTTTTATCATTTTAACCTCCTATTTCCGTATAAGTATCAGGTAAATCATTTTCAAACAATGCATAAAGCTCCTTTTTTGTTTTGAATTTTTCTAATAAAACATAGGAATCTCTCACATCGTTTAATACATATATATCATCTTCGTTAAAGTTTTTATCGATTAATCCTTCTTTAATAGGCTTCGTTCTTTTTTCTCCTATTAAGATTACTTTATCGGCAACACTACTAATTTGTCTTCCAAATTCACGATTTAATTCTTTTTCTTTTTCCCCAAGTTCAATCATGCCAGGCGTTACTACTACTTTAGTACCATTCATCAAAGCTAAAACGTCTAAGGCATTTTTTGCTCCTATCGGATTCGAATTATAAGCATCATCTATTTGATAAAAATTCCCAAGTTTTTTAAGTTCTAACCTGTGCTCTACTGGTTTTACTTTTTTTACTGCTTGTTGTAAATCTTTTATGGAAATTCCAAATTCGTATCCTAAAGCAAGACTCGATAAAATATTATATACATTGTGTTTTCCTAAAAGTTTTGTTTCAAAATGATACTCTTTCTTTGCATCTTTAAATATAACATCGAAGGAGGTTCCCTTGTAGCTACACTCTATATTAGTTGCTCTTACATCGACATCTTCATTGTCAATACCTATCCATAAAATTTTACACTTATTCTTGTTTTTTATTTTATAATTTCTTTGTTTTTCATCATCTTTATTTAAAACTCCGACACCGTCACTTGGTAAATACTCAATTAGTTCCATTTTTCCATCAATGATATTCTGTTCACTTCCGAAAGTCTCCAAATGTGCTGTTCCAATAGATGTTATGATTCCATATTTAGGTCCTACTAATTTACAAAGACCATTAATTTCTCCTTTTACGTAAGCTCCCATTTCTGCTATAAATACATCATCAAATTTTGATAATTTATTATTAATGGTAATCATAATTCCATTGAAAGTGTTAATACTTTTAGGAGTTGGTAAACTGTTAAACTTGACATTTAAAATATCATTAAGGATATTTTTACTACTTGTTTTCCCATAGCTACCGGTTATACCGATAATTTTCAAATTTGTCATCGATTTTAGTTTATTTTTTGCTAATTTTTCGAAATGATGATAAATCATTCTCTCAATAGGATAATTAATAATATTGGCCAAGTAAACTACTAAGAAATTTAGACTGGTAAGTATAGATAGTACTAATAAACAGATGTTTCTATTCTCCGTATTTATAAAAAAGAAAAGAACCGGCAATATGTATATGATTGATATTGTAACGATGAGTCTTTTGACTCTTTTCGTGATTACTAGTGGTTTTTTATTTTGATCTTGTTTTCTTTTTTCTTTGTCAATAAACAAGCTAACGACGTATACAGAAATAAGTATTAATAAGAAAAAGGTATCCAAAATTTCACTTACGGAGAAAAATAAAAAAGCAGAAAATAAAATTCCGTATAAATTCAAGTTGATAAAACTTATTCTTTTATTTTTAAAAATCCATTTTAAATATCTATTATTTTCATTATATAAATTTTGCTGTAACATGTGTATTGATTTGCTACAGGTATTGATGATGTAGAGTAACATTACAAAAAATAATAAACAAACTAAAAGTATCATAAACTAAATCCCTCTTTCCATAATAAAGGTTCTGATAACCTTACAAACTGGTAATAAAAATTCTAAATAAGTATAATGAGTCCCATTTTCATAAACAACAAGGCCTGCATCTTTGATGATTTTTTCTAATTCTTTGGCATCTTCTAGTGGAGCTTCTGTATCACAGTCTCCCCATATTAAAAGTGTTGGGCACTTTATTTTCCTAGCACATTCACTTAAATCTTCATTAACCGTGTTAACAAGTACCTGTCTCATGATATTACTAGCATTCCTGTAATCTTTAGATCCTATGTGTTTTTTGGCAAAACCTTCCAATTTATTTAACCCAGGAACTTTTTTTAACTTTTTCAAAGCTTTGACTTTCAAAGTCATATTTTCCTTTTTTCGAATACAAGGAGCGCCAAGCAATATTAGCTTTTTGGTAGAATATAAAGAAGCATAAATAATTCCTATTCTCCCACCGAATGAATGTCCAATAATGATTGGATTCTTAATATTAAGTTTTTCTAAAAATTCTTTAAGTATTTCACAATAGTCATAAATAGTAATTGCTTCTAATGGCTCACTCGATTTTCCATGACCAGGCAAATCCAAGATAGTTATTTTCCATTTATTTGATAGATTTTTCCCCAAGGGATCCATCATTTCAATATTTTGCCCCCAACCGTGAAGAAGTATTACATCAGCTCCTTCTCCATACTGCACGTAATTTATATCTATATTTTTAATATTCATTATCATTGTTACACCCATGCTAATTATATCAACTATTCAATATATATGCAATTTATTACAAATTATTTACAAAAATTTTACGAAATTATATTAAAGAATCTCTTATAAAAATTTCAACATTCTTATCTATATAAACATCTATTACTGCTTTTTCTGTTATTTTTACAAATCCCATTCCATTAATAACTAAATCTTGATGATATCCCACTTCTAAAGTGCGTTTGATAATATCGGTCATCGTATTGTTTTTTTTGCCATTATATTTTTTGATTTTTAAGTCATTTGAGAAAAAAAGGGTAAAGCTATTTTTATTGCCAGTAGTATAATCGATTCTCAAAAGTTCGGATACGATTAAACATTGTCCCGGTTTTATCTGATATGTTTTAGGTTTAATTTCCTTTTTTGGGCTTATTTTTTTTAAGAAAGAAAAATCTACATAGTGGACTATATTTCCCCTATCAATTAATCCAGGAGTATCAATTAGTGTTAAATCATCACTTAGTTTGATATTTATTTTATTCAGTGTGGTAGATGGAAGTGGTGAGATAGTAAGGTCACACTCAGCATTAGAATAATTTTTCATAATTTTCTTAATCAGCGTACTTTTTCCAACATTGGTATGACCAACTACATAGACATTTTTACTAGATTTATGTTTTTTGATAAGAAGTAACAGTTCATCGATATTGTAATTTTTCTTAGCACTGATAATTATGATATCTTGATATTCTAATCCCAATTTAGAAAAATAATCTTTTATTTTCTCATCTTTTATGCTTCGTGGGAGAATATCTCTTTTTGTCAGTACTAATATCAATCGATTGTTAATGTATTCTCTAATCATTCGAATATCTTTTTCAATATTCAAAAGGTCAATAACGTACAAAACCAAATCCTTCGTTTCATTAATATTTTTTAATATTTCAATGTATTCGGAATTGGATTTAGCAGAAATCTGATATTCACCATAATTTTTTAGTCTAAAACATCTACTACAGATGTCATTAGATAAGTCCGCCGTATATCCATCGAAAAGCATATTAGAATCTTGTAGTTTTACTCCACATCCTATACAATATTTATCTTCATTCATAAAAATCACCTTTTTTAAACATACCTAAATTTTCAAGTTTTCTTAGTTTTCTTTTTTCTAAGAAGCGATTAAAAGAAGTAAGTTTCAACTCCTCTTTACTTAAAGCATCTACTAATACGGTAAAAACATTTGCCCTATTTCCACCTAGTATATCTGTCATTAGTTGATCTCCAATCATACACATTTCTTGTGATTTGTAATTATGCTTTTTCATAATTTTATTAAATCCAAAGGAAAGAGGCTTCATAGCAAATGATATATATGGTATTTTTAGCATAGAAGCGGCCTTATTAAGCCTTTTTTTGCTACTATTATTAGACATAATATAGATATTAAAGTCCTTTTTTAATTTTTTTATCAAATAGCAGACTTTCTTATTCGGAACATTTTCTTTTACTAAAAGAAGTGTATTGTCCAAATCGAAAATGATGCACTTTATGCCCTTTTCTTTTAGTTTTCTATAGTTGATGTCAAAAATACTTCTTTGATACATGTTAGGAATATATTTATCCATTGTTTCCCCCTTAAGAAAGATAAACTTAGTTACTCTAAGTTTATCTTCTGCATTTTTTTTGTTTTTTCTAATTCTTTTGGTTTCGTTTTCTCTATGTTTTTCTCTTTGTTTTCTTTCTTATTGTTGATAAGAAGTTTAATAAATATTATAAGTAATATGATAAATATTGCAAGGGCTAGTAAGAAAAAGAAATTAATTCTTGTATCTTTTACGAAAGTAATCGTATACATACTTTCCGTTCCATCTGTTGCATAAACTCTTATTTGGATCACGCTTCCAGCTTCTATGGAAGACGATGTTTTTTCAAGAAGTGGTTCATCAACTTTTACATCCTCATCTATTGTATTGATAACTGGCTTTACAACAATGGAATCTTTATATTTCGATTTATATCTAATCTCATAATCAAATATTTTCGGATCAAAGTCGAACTCTTCATCAAGGCCAAATATTTCAATATCTTTTAATGATGTGTCTATATCGTAATCGACGTTATTTAAAATCAATTTATAAGTTTTTTCATTTCCATCTTCACTAGTAACTATTATGTTTACGATGTTTTCCCCTATGACAATTTCTTCTGGAGATTCTATTTTTACAGTAGCTTTACTATCGACTGCTACTGCTTCTACATCTATAGAAGTAAGTTTATACGTTTTTATTTTGTATTCTAAAACATCTTTATCGAAATTCAATTTCACTTTACCGGAATTTAATATCAGTGATTTTAAATCATTATTTGTACCTCTGTTATCTAGTCTAGTGACATTGATGACGTAAGTAACCTCATCATTTGAAGCGGCTTTTACCTTTATTTCAATAACATTTTCACCGTAGTCTAGCTGAATACTTCTAGGTCCATATTTATCTACAAACGATGCTGTTTGACTATTTAGTGTAGCATCAATAGTTGCACTGGTAGTTATGGCTTCTACTTGCATGGAATAACTATAGGTATTTGGTGAGAAATTAACGATTGTTTTTCCATTTAACTTTAAATCTTTCAAAGTATTATCCGTCGATTTGATAGCAAGAGTCTTAGATACTTTACCTAAGTTATTTATGGTATCATCTTCTTGAGTAACTGCTCTTCCTTCTAGTGTTAATAAAGTATCTGCCTTTGTCACATCCGATTTTACTTTGAATTTCAATGTAGCTATCACGGTTTCCCCCGTTATACCATTTTCATGGGAGAACGATAATTCTACTGGGCTAGAAGAAATCGAATTATTTCCCCTCCAGTTATTTTTGTTTTCAATCCCAATAAACTCTAATATTGATGTTTCATATGTAAGTGTTGCACTATATTCATCAATTGTTGTGGATGCATTTACTTTAATGTCATAGCTTATAGTTTCCCCTGGGCTTGATAAATCTGGTCCTTCTAATGTACTTGTGTCTATTGCAAGAACCAATTTTGGAAAACATATTCCTATTAATAAAAATATCATTAAATTTGTTTTAAGAAATCCCCTTAACTTATTCATAAAATACTCCTCCTAGTTATTTGGTGAATGCTTAACCATTGCTGTTGACATATCAATGGCCAAAAATTGATAGCCATTTGCTTTTCCATAATCAATTATATCACTAATTGCGTTTAATGTCTTATAATTACTTTCAAAATCGTGCATCAAAACAACATTTGCTTTATTTTTACTTAGGCCATTGATTACGTTATTATACACTTCTTGGGAAGTTTTAGCATCTCCGGCATCTCCGCTAGATACGTTCCAGTCAAAATAATGGTAACCTCTATTTAGTACTTCTTTTGTAAGATTTGTCATGATACCTTTGCAATAATTTCTACTAATGGTATTACTACTTCCACCTGGGAACCTTATAATTTGACTTTTTTGCCCTGTTATTTCTTCTACTTTGGCTTGTATTTTTTCTAAATCCTCAAAATAGGCATCCATCGAACTATAAACCGTTGAATAATTATGTGTCATACTATGAAGTGCTACTGTATGTCCTTCATCATATTCTCTTTTTATTAGATAATCTAAACTACTAGAGTGATTAATTACAAAAAATGTTGCTTTTACATTTTTTTCTTTTAAAATATCTAATAATTTAGGAGTAATGGTAGCACTAGGTCCATCATCAAAAGTAAGATAAATGGCGCCTTTAATCGGTGAAGAGGTTACAACTTCATTAGAAACGGTGACTACTCTAGTTACTGTGGTTTTATTTTTCTTAGAATCTTCTACCGTATACGTAATATTATATTTCCCTGCTGTTTTGTAGTCGACAGTCCCTTCTACTTTGACTTGATTTGTTACATCACCTTCACAGTTATCCAGTGCTGAATATCCTGGTTCTTCGTACTTGGTTCCTACTGTAATATAATAGTTGCTGCTACCTTTTAAAGTAATAACAGGTGCTATTTCATCTATTCTATTTATTTTTCTAGTAGAAGAAGTGGAATTACCACTACTATCCGTAACTGTATAAATGACTTCCGAATCTTTTATATCGACCAAAACTTTACTTGTTAGATCTCCATCATAATTATCACTAGCGGTATACCCTTTTTCTTCGTATTCAGAAAGAGGACAAATGTTCTCTTCTGTATTTCCAACGAGTTTAATTTCTGGTTTTTGCGTATCTATTATTTCAACAATTCTTTCTTTCGTTACAGTTATTTTATTTTTTCTTACTTTATATTTAATTTTGTAAGTCCCGATTTTGCTATTGTCCACTTTTCCTTCTATCCATACTTTGTCTGTAATATCCTGACTTAAATAGTTTGCTTTATAACCAAGTTCACTAAATTCTTCTCCATATTCTATTTTAATATGAGTTCCACCTTCTAATGTGATTTTGGGAACAAAAAATATATAAAATAAAGAAAAAAGAAACAGAAAGGAAATCAATATTATCCCAATGATAGAGATTGTTTTTTTTTTCAAAACTAACTTCTTTTTTACTTTTTTTTCTACATACTCAATATTCTCGGACATAATGAACACCTCGTGTATTTAAGTCAATTATAACGGTATATAGAAAAAAAGTCCATAATAAAGTGATATTATGTCCTATTATTTTTCATAAATTCCCTAAGGATTTTCATCAGTGCTCTTTTCTCAATACGTGAGACATAACTTCTAGAAATTTTCAGTTCTTTGGCAATTTCTTTTTGTGTCATTTCTTTTGTATTATTCAATCCATATCTTTTAACTAAAATAGAGTTTTCTCTTGGTGTAAGTATTTTTATATATTCTTTTAAAAGTTTTACATTATCTTTTTCATTGATCGTTTCAACAAAGTCCGGACTAGGCATTTTTAAGATATCTAGTATGGTTATTTCATTTCCTTCTTTATCATAGCCGATGGATTCATTAATAGAAATATTTTTATTTGTTTTATTATTGCTTCTAAAATACATTAATATTTCATTTTCAATGCACCTTGCGCAATATGTAGTTATTTTCGTACCATGACTTTTTGAAAAAGAATCTACCCCCTTAATAAGACCTATGGTTCCTATACTTATTAAATCATCTTGATCAACATTTTTGTATTCAAACTTTTTTACAATGTGTGCTACAAGTCTTAAATTGTGTTCTATCAATTTATTTCTTGCTAGCTTATCCCCCATATTTGCTTTTTTTATGCATTCTTCTTCTTCCTCACTACTAAGTGGATCTAAAAAAACATTGTTAGAATAGCTAGTTGTAAAGACAAATAAACTTTTCAGTTTTTCTAGTAATTTAAAAAACATATAATCCTCCCATTTAATTATATGTTTTAAGTATTTTAACAAGTTCTATTTCTTTAAAAGGTTTTTATTTCTCATTCTTTTGATCTTTTTTATCTTCTACATTTATTTATGGAAATACTCATCTAAGACTGATACATCACTGTAGAAAATTTTTTCATTGCCAATTGCCATATAATTATCTCTTCCTTTTCCAAGAATAGCAACAATATCATTTGGTTTTGCCATTTCTAAGGCTTTTAATATTGCCTTTTTTCGATCTGGTTCTATTAAATAATTATTAGTGGTTTTATCGATTAGTGCTTCTATGATATCCATCACATCCTCATCTCTTGGATCATCCATCGTATATATTACAAGGTCAGATAATTCTTGCAGAGCCTTCCCCATCTTTCCTCTTTTTTCTTTTTCTCTTCCCCCAGCAGAGCCAGATATAGTAATAATTCTTGCTTTTTTTATTTTATTTAAATAAGTTAGTATATTTCTTATTCCATTTTCTGTATGGGCATAATCTATAAGAAGCTTGTAATTGGTTCCATAGTGCAAAAATTCACATCTTCCCAGAGGAGTTTTTATGTTATTTATTCTTTTTCTAATATCAGACATTTCATATCCAAGAGCAATTAAAGCAAGAATGGCCGCACTTAAATTATAGACATTAAATTCTCCTAGTAAAGGACTATCTATGGTAATTTTTTGTTTATCGTAAATATAAGTTATTTGGGTTTTATCTGTTTCTTCTTTGAAGTCTATGATTCTAAGGTTACTGTATTTATTTTTTCCATAAGTTAGTACCTTCGATTTACATATTTTTCTAAATTTTTGATAAGAAGAATCATCTCTGTTTAATATTGCTGTACCGTTTTTATCTAGTTGATGAAATACTTTTCTTTTGCATTTTAGATAATTATCTAATGTTTTGTGAACATTTAAGTGGTCTTCTGTAAAGTTAGTAAGTATTGCCACTTGGAAAGATAGACCTTCTAATCTTTTATGGAGCATTCCCTCACTTGAGGCTTCTATGCTAGCAAACTTCATGCCAACAGTTGCAAATTTATCTAAATATTTATAGACCAATTCAATTGACGGTGTGGTGTTATTACTACTTGCTTTGATATTTTTTCCACTAATCCCATTGGTTCCCATATATCCACAACTCTCACCTAATAAATCTTTGATTATCGATGCGGTCGTTGTTTTTCCATCCGTTCCAGTTACTGCTATTATTCCAATATTTTTGGCATTATTATAAAAGCTATCTAAAATATTTATCAATTCTTTGTTTACATTTTTTACTTTAACATATGGAATTGTATATTTTTTCCCTTTGGATACTACTAGACAAGAGGCTCCTTTTTTTATAGCTTCATCAATGTATTTATGTCTATCGGTAGTTACTCCTTTAATACAGGCAAATAAATCATTTTTCATTACTTCTTTAGAATTGGTCTTAATATCATTGACTAAAACATCAATGCAATATAAATCAAATAAATTCTTCATTACTTCACCTAGTGTAATATATGAAAACAAAAAATTTAAGGAACGAATAAATTAATTGGTAATTGATCATTGATATCAAAATATTTATATAGTATAAAAACAATTTCCGGTGATTTTAAAATTTCTTTCTTATCTTTTCTGTAAAAAGTCCAAGATGTTAACAAAGATAAGTGGTAGCACACGTACTTTTTTGCTCTAGGCATATATTAGGTAACTAAGTTTAATCACTTTAGTAAATCAAGAGATAAGTTTTGTGCTATTAAAAATATTTTTTAGCATCTGTTTTTCTGTGATTACATTGTCACGGTATTTAAAGATATGATTTCTATTTTTTTGCATACTACTTATTGATGAAATATATTTTACATATTTAAAGTGATAATTTCCTAAGTATCTTTCTAGTAAAAACTTATTAAAATAGTAATTTCTTTTGGAATCCTCTTCTATAATCTTGAAAAGAAGAAGAAAAGAAATCAGTATAAAAAAATAGGAGTTAGAAAAGAAGGCAAAGAAAAAAAGTTCTAAGAAGTAAAAAAGATACGATATATATATAGTTATTTTGTAACTTAATTTATATGGAAAAAAAGAAGATAAAGCAATGTTTAAAAGTTTTCCACCATCTAAAGGATAAATTGGCAAAAGATTGAAGGAAAGAAGAATAAAGTTAAATGTTACTATATTTTTAACCCCTAGAAAAGTTAAAATATAATAGTAGACTATTTGGAACAAAGGCCCCATTATCGTAATTACTAGTTCTTCTTTCAAGGGTTTGTTGATGCATTCATTAAATTTAGTCACTCCACCAAGTGGATATATGTAGATTTTATCTGTGTTCCATTTATAGTATTTTGCTGCTATTAAATGACCTAATTCATGAACAAAAATAATGGACATGTAAATAATGATTTTTTTAAAATTAGCAGTTAACAGTGCTAGAAATATAAATAAATACGTTAAGGGATGAATGTAAAAATATTTAAATATAGTCTTTATAATCTAAAAATTCTCCCTCTTTTTGAAATAATAAGTATATAGTATCTCCATCCGCTTCTCCAATAAAGCTTCCCTTTTTTACGTAATCATACAACTCGACATCACTAAAATTGATATTACTATACCACACATCAATTCCACTTTCTTCTTGCACTATTAACGTTTTTCCATAACCTTCTTTCTCTCCAATGTATATTACGATACCATTGTTTAAAAGAGGAACTAAATATTGATTAGAAACTTTTAGAGCTACTCCATCTTTGTATACATTAGCACTTTCATAGGAAAGTTTTTCACTGAAAACTTCTACAGCATTCGGAAGGATATTTTCTATTGGGAAAATATCTCCAAAATTATTTTTATACCAATTATTTATTGTAGCAAAAGAAAATGTTGTGCCATAGACTTTATCATAAAAAGAACTTTTAAAATTAATACTAATTTTATTTCCGATTAAAAACAGAATAAAAATTATCAAAGAAATTAGAACTTTGCTTATAAAGTTTCTAATAAATGTATTTATTGTTGCATTGTTATTATTTTTCTCTGATTTTTTATTTAAATATTTATTTAAACTTTTATAATCATTCATAAAATCATCTCTAATAATAAGTATTATTTTTTATTAGAAATTAGAACTAATTCTGTAAAATAAAGAATCAGTGCATAGAAAGCATTTAAAAGTATACTATTATAAAATTTATAGAATAAATAAAAAAGATCAAATTTTATATAACTAATTACAGCTAAAAAGAAAAAATATATTGCATCATATAAAAATAAAGATGCCATAACCAAAATGATAAACAGTATAAAGTTATTTTTAAGTTTTTTCTTCATGGTTGTAATGAACCAATAGAGAATGCTAAATAGAATAATAGTAATGGCTATGTTATTATTGATAATAATTCCATATAAAAGAGCCATTATGAATAGAAAGAGATTATTTTTTTTATTAGAGAAATAAGAATAAAAAACAATGAATACTAAAGTGAGACACGGAAAAATTAGTGATATTTCTAAAAATAAGTATTTAGAAAAATTTAATATTGTTAAATCTAAAAGTAAAGAAAAAATACCTATGACAATCATATTTTCCTCTTTAGTATTGCTACAAATCTTATGTTTTCCATGTCTGCTGCTAATTTCACAGTGGCAATATTACTTACATTATAAAAATCATTGTCTAATGAAATAATCTCTCCAATAATAATTCCACTCGGGAATTTGTCACTCAGTCCATTTGTTACTATTTTATTACCAATACTTACTTTGGCATTTTTATTAATTCCTTCTATTATTAATTTATTATTAGACACTTTTAATATTTTGTTAATTTCTTCTTCTCCTTTTATTTTTACTGAAATGTTATTATATTTATCATCCATGGTAATTAGCTTTATTACAGAAGTATTATTGGAAGCTTTATCAATACTACCGATTAGTCCATTACTATCTACTACTGCCATATTTTCTTCTATGCCATCAGATTTTCCCTTGTTTATCGTTATGGTGTTAAACCAATAAGAATTATTTCGTTGAATTACTGTTGCATATACTACATCATAATCAATTAATGATTCTTTGATTTCTAAAAGCTTTTTTAAATCCTCATTTTCACTTTGTAATTCATTATTTACTTCTTCGATAAATGTATGATTATCTAATAACTTTGTTGGATAAAATAAAATATCACGAAAATATTTTTCAATATTGACCATGTTGGCAACGGTTAAATAAGATAGTAAAATTAAAATCAGAAAAATCGTTATATAAGTATATTTATTATTGAAAATATTCTTGTTTTTATTTATTTTCTTCTTTTTTTTCATATTATCACCTATTATTAATTTTCCCATTATCAGAAAAACTATAATAATTATTGTTACCTATAATAATATGATCTAAAATTGGTATTTTATTAATTTCTCCGATAGAAACAAGTGCTTCTGTTAATTTAATATCCTCTTTGGAAGGATGAATATCTCCACTTGGATGATTATGAAGACATACGATTGCTGTTGCAGAATAAAGATAAGCATATTTAAATACTTCTCTTGGATGGACAACACTTCTATTGACTGTACCCATGAATAAAAGTTCTTGCCCTATTAAATGCTGTTTATTATCGAAATAAAGACAATAAAAATATTCTTGTTCTTTATCCTTAAATAGATTTTTGACATTTTCATATATCATCAATGAGCTCGTATAGTTACATCTATTGCTTATGGTATCACTAGAAAAAATTCTCCTTCCTAATTCTATTACTGCTAATAGCATGGTGGCTTTAGAAATACCAATTCCATTTATGGACATGATTTTATGTATTGTTAATTTTTTTAAATCTGGAAGCGTTTTTAATTCTTTTAGCAAATCCAAAGAAAGTTCTTTAGCTGATTTTTGTTTCGTACCACATCTAAGTATAATAGCTAAAAGCTCTTCGTTCGAAAGATTACTTGCACCAGTGGAAAGTAACCTTTCTCTTGGTCTTTCAAAGTCAGGAATATCTTTAATACGCAAAATCATCACCTGAATAAATTATTATTCGTAAAAGTTTATTTTCCTAGAACCATTTCTTCGTAACTCGATAAAATTACGTCACTGATGGAAATAATGTTTTCTTCACTATCCACTTCTGATATTAAAATATCATACTGTTCTAAGTTATTTACAAATTCTACATTATTAATAACAGTTGGTTTAATATAGGTTTCAATGTTTTTATTTTGATATAGATTTTTGATTTTATTTGCATTCACTAAATCCGTTGTTATTCCAACATAAACATTGTACTTTCCGTCTTCTTCTACTATTAAATAATCTTCTTCATTTTCAAAGGTCTCATCTAATGAATCTTCATTATTATAGCTTCCTATTTGAATGATATACGCATTATATGAAGATTCTTCTAGATTTTTTCTATAAGTAGAATATACTATTTGAGCAGAAATAAAACCTAAAATAATAGAAATTACTAAAGGTATCATTAAATTTTTTTTCATTCAATCACCAATTTTAATTTAACATATGATTATGTCGAAAAAAGTAGAAAAAAATCAAACATGACGTTTGATTTTATTTATTTTCAGTTCTTTTAGCTGCTTTTTTTGCATTACGACAAGGCTTACATCTTTTTGGCTCGTTTGTAAAACCTTTTTCAGCATAGAAAGCTTGATCTCTAGCTGTGAAAATGAATTCAGTTCCACAGTCTATACATTTGATGGTCTTATCTTTGTATTCTGTTTCTTGCATTACTATCTCCTCCTTAATCAATAAAAATAATTGGACCTGCTACCTAGTTATCTTTTCTTTTTTAACGAAGAGAGAATAATTAGAAATATAAATCCAGTGATTACATCACGTGATTAATTATAGCATACCACTAAAGAATATGCAAGTTTTCACCATTTTATTATTAGTTAAACACTTAAGTGGATATTATTTTTGAAAGTACACAATTCATGGGCAAAAAAGATAGATAATATCTTCTTAAATAGTTCGGTGGTCTTTGAAGAAATTGAAAATAGAAAATGATTGTCATCTTTCATCCAAAGAAAGATGAAACCAATTGCATACTTTACTCTTTAATTAAGTTTTTATCGTTTTATTCCAAATATTTTGCACTTAGAAATTGAACATAACCCATTCCGGTTTAAACATTAAAAGAATTCCCATTAGTATCATGATGATTCCTGCAAGTAAGGAAGAATATTTACCGTATTTAGAGCTTGCTGTGGTAATAGTTAAAGTAGATACGGCTATGATAAAGATTACCATATCATCTATCATATAAAACAAAGTATAGACTAAAAGATAGATTATTCTTTCTATTCCCGTAATGTTATTTATTGCCAGGATTTCAGCAAAAGTTGCCGGAAAAACAGTGGAACAAGCAAGCTCGATGATATTAACAGAAACAGCAAGAATGACTACTCCAATAAATGCTAAGATTAGGTTTTGTTCTGTAGTGAATTTTTTGATTCGTTTGAATACTTTTTTACGCTTAGTTTCATTTACTACATGACATCCTTCATTACTGTTTTTAGTTATAAAATATTTTCGTATGTTGTAAAGTCCTACTATCAATGCAATTAAACCAATGATACTTCTAATCAATGGAATAGATATAAAGGAAAAAATAGTTGTAAGGCCAAGCATTGATAGAAAATAAACCAGTGCTGAAACCGCCAAAAAGGAAATTCCTAAAAAGAGCATTCTTTTTTTATTTTTCATACCAAATAACATATTAATAAGAAATAATAGTATCCACATAGCACAAGGATTAAATCCATCGATAAATCCAAAGATGATTGCTACTAGAAAAATGGATATCTCTTTGACATCAACATTTCCTAAAAATGGTATATTTTCTTTGGTTTCATTAACTATTGATTCTTCTAGATTATCTAATTCTAAGTATTCCCTCAGTTTTTTTTCGATTTTTTCTCCAACGGTATCATTGTATCCAGAGTAAGATTCTTTTCCAATAACAGTGAAGGGAACGCTAACATTTGCTGATTTACCAAGTAAGGTTTTAGCACTCAACATATAGGATTTATTAGTAGAATTTTTCCATGTTTCATATCTAAATATTTGGATGCTATCTGCATATTTTTCATTCAATCTATCCAAAAATTTTTCTTCTTTTGCACAATGAGGACAGCCGTCCCCATAAAAAAAATAGATATTAATTTTATCTTCTAGTACTTCTTCATCTGTTATATTATATATTAAGTCATCATAATCAATTGATAAAGCTAGTGCATGAATCGGGGTTAAAAAGAGCATAAAAGAGAGTATCCATATTATTTTTTTCAAATTCATTTTATGTATCTATTTCCTTAATAAAACGCATTATTTCTGCTTTTGTTTTTTCCCCAATTAATCGATTTGTTTCTTTATTATTCTTTATCATTATAATTACTGGTAAAGTATTACCAACATTATACTTCTTTACTTCTTCTTCATCCATATCTAAATCATATGATATAAACTCTATGTATGGAAATTCTTCTTCTATTTCGTTCCAAAATTTATTCATTATAATGCAGGCAGGACACCACATTGCACTAATTTTTATTATTGTCATGGAATTCATCACCTCAATTTTGTTAACCTTTCATAGCAAGAAGAAAACGCTTTTAAAAATTCTTCACATTCTTTTATAGTCGTTAGATGTGATAGACTTATTCTTACACTTGAAGAAGCAATTTCTTCATTGTTGGTAAGTGCTAAAACCGCCTTAGAAAAATTACTTTTTGATGAGCAGGCTGTCTGGGTAGATATATATATGTCGTATTCTTCTAGGGTATGCTGAATGGTTTCCGGTTTGCAACCAATAATGCTTATATTAAGTATATGTGGTATACAATATTCATTGCTATTGATTCTCACTTTTTCGTATCTTGATAAATTCTCTTTTAGATAGCTATTTATTTTTTTGACATAATCGTATTTTTTTTCAATCTCATCGGTTGCAAGTCTCAATGCTTTTGATAAAGATACAATAAGAGGGAGAGCTGGTGTTCCACTTCTAAAAACAGTTGTACTCTTTCCACCGTGAATGATTGGTTCTAAGGCTATTTTTTCTTTTTTGACTAAGACTCCGATTCCTTTTAAGCCAAAAAATTTATGTGCCGAAAAAGAGGCCAAATCCACTTCACGTAAAGAGATTTTTTCTTTACCAATACTTTGTGTCATATCGACGTGAAAAAAACACTTCGGATGTTTTTTTACAATTTTAGCAATTTCTTCAATTGGTTGTCTAATACCTATTTCACTATTGACACTGGCTATACTGACTAAAATTGTGTCATCTCTAATTAATTGTTCAAGCTTTTCTAAGTCGACGAGACCAAATTCATCTGTTTCAAGAAAGTCTACTTCAAATTGATCTTTTTGTAGGTAACTAATTGGCCCGTATATTGATGAATGCTCAAATCTAGTAGTGATTATGTGTTTTCCTCTGTTTTTATATTTGTAACAAATTCCCTTAATTGCTAGATTGTTGGATTCACTAGCACCACTAGTGTATATAATTTCATTACTTTTCAGTTCTAAAATATTAGCTATTTGTAGAGTTGCTGCTGCAATTAATTCATTTGCTTTGACACCTAGTTTATGTAGAGAATTGGGATTTCCTGGATAGTTTAAAGCGGCTTTAGAAAAAGATTCTAAAACTTCAGGATTGACTGGTGTGGTTGCTGAATAATCTAAGTAAATCAATTGAATCCCTCCATAAATTTATTTTATTACTAAATCATTTTCATGAATAACAGTTGTCATTGTCCCACATAATGGATCATCTGGTATTTGAATTGTACTTCTAACTCCAGGTAGATTAATTAGAACTCTGATAAAAGTTGGAACGAAGAACAACGCTACGGTTGCTAATGCTCTTTTAATAATTTTGCTAGTAGCTTTTTTTAAAGCATCATTGTCCTGTTGGAGAACTGCTTGCCCAAAATCTAATGCCACTAATAAAATTAAAAGAATAGGAGCAATTATTCTAAACCATCCTAAAATATCACTGATTAAATCTAATGCCTCACTTGTGAATATTCCACTACAATCTACAGAAGTCTCACTACCTTGGACAATATTAAAGTCTGAGTCTATTTCATTATCGAATGATATTCTAGGCTCGATAATACTGGCATCCACTGTTATAGTGTATGAAAAAAGAAAAAGAAACATCATAAAAAATAAACTTACTTTTTTAATCATTATATTACCTCCAATAGTTATAATTAATTATAACATTTGATTAGAAAAATGAAAAGATATTTAACCGTTTGCTATTCATTTATAGAAAGCTTTTTTGGGAAATCTTTTTGCCAATAAAAAAAGTACTGATGTAGTACTAAAAAAATAAAACCTTGACTTCTCAAGGTAATTTACAACTTGGTGACCAGTATGGAATTCGAATCCATGAATGCCGCCGTGAAAGGGCGGTGTGTTAAGCCACTTCACCAACTGGCCACAAATGGCGCCCCAACTAGGACTTGAACCTAGGACCCCTTGATTAACAGTCAAGTGCTCTAACCAACTGAGCTATTGAGGCAAATACATGGTGGGCCTGGGGGGACTTGAACCTCCGACCTCACGCTTATCAGGCGTGCGCTCTAACCACCTGAGCTACAAGCCCACTTCTTAACCTATTTACCGGTCGTACTTCTAAAGTATATACTATGTTTTTTAATATTGCAAGTTTTTTTTTCATTTTTAGTTAAAAATTAACACTAAAGTTATCAATTAATCCAAAATTCGAATATTTTAGTGATATTTTAAAGTTGAAGATATCACTATCTCCAAAAAACAAATTGGAAAAATCCAAATCGATACCAACCACTATGTTGTTTTTTATCTCTAGCATAATATGATTGACTAATTCATCATCACTAATGATAAAATTGCTTCCGTTATCTATCAAAGGAGCTAATGCACCATTCGTGATTTCATAAGTATCAACAGATATTTGTTTTGCATTTATTAATATTTCTTTTAAAGTATCATTATCAAAATAGTTAATGTAAGAATATGGCAGATTAGTCGTCATATAAGAAGCATCGATATCTTCTTTATTTTTGGCTTTAACGATAGGTCCACTTACAAGATAATGCATCGTTTGTTTTCCGTTCGTCAAGTCAAAATCATACTTTCGATCATATCTTTTTCCACTGGATATATATTTATCATCATTATAATATAATGTGTATTCAAAGTTATAATTATTCATATTAATGTAAGAAAATATATTTTCTATATATGAATTGTCATCTGTATTATTATCTGTATTGTTATTTGTATTATTATCTATCATATCATTATTATTTTCTTCATTGAAAGAATTACTATCTATATTTCCATTTTTGATTTCAGTTCTTAAAAATGCTATTAAGATAATAAAGACTATGGCATAAATAGCTAATATTAGTCTCGAACGATATTTTTTATCTGTAAATAGTTCAGAATAATTAAATCCTTTATTATAGTTCATAAAATCACTACTCTTTCATAAACATTTTTCCCAATAATTCTTCTTTTTTTATACCATTTAAAAATGCATTTGCAGTCATTTTCTTTTTTCCCTCAAATTTAAGTTCTTCTATAATGATTTCTCCATCTTTTGTTTTGACTGCTATTCCATCTTTATAGATATTTACTATTATTCCTGGTAAAGCTTTGCTTAAGTTTTTTCCTATTCTTGCCTTGTATATTTTAACTACTTTTCTATCTAGTAAGGAATAAGCACAAGGGCTAGGAGAAAGCCCTCTTATTTTATTGTAGATATGAATTGTAGTATCATTAAAATCAAGAACTTCCTCTTCTCTTTTTATAATTTTACCAAAGGTAACTAAACTCTCATCCTGCTTTATTCTTTCTATATTAGAAGAAAAAATATCAGGTAGTGTTCTCAGAAGGAGGTCTTTACCAATTTTACTAAGTATGTCATGAAGTTGTCCTACATTCATATCCTCTGTTATTTCAACTTCTTCTTGAGAAATAATATCACCACTATCCATGGCAGTATCCATATACATAATAGTAACTCCTGTCTTTTTATCTCCATTCATGATTGCTCTATGAATAGGAGCTCCCCCTCTTAATCTTGGCAAAAGTGAAGCATGAACATTAATGCAACCATATTGGGGAAAATCAAGGATGGCCTTTGGAATCATCTGTCCATAAGCACATGTTATAATGATATCAGGTTCTAATTGTAATATTTCTTCATAGTCTTCTCGAATTTTCATTGGTTGAATAACTTTAATTCCATTTTCAACAGCCAATTTTTTTACTGGAGGAAATGAAATTTCCATATGTCTTCCTATTCTTTTATCTGGTTGAGTCACTACCCCTACTACATGATAATTCTCTATTAATCCTTGTAGTATTGGAACACTAAAGTCAGGAGTTCCCATAAAAACAATCTTTTTCTCTTTCATACGTATCACCTACAAAAATTATATAATTATATTTGAAATAAAGCAAACAAAAACGAGCAATTACTGCTCTTTGTTTAAATCGTTATTACCACCACAGATAACTACTTTAGGTACATCTTTCCATCTATCTTCTTTTGTATCATTACTAAAAATTTGATCTAATTTCTCTTTCATTTGATCTTTGGTAAATGGTTTTGCTATGTAGTCCGTAAATCCTAAAGATAAATATTTTTCTTTGGCTCCTGCTACTGCATCGGCTGTAAGTGCTATCACTGGAATATCAAATGTCTTTTTTTCTTTCAATTTAGCTAATGTAGTCTCTCCACTCATTTCTGGCATCATAATATCCATTAATATTAAATCATAGGTATTTCCATTTTCTACTTTTTCTAAGCATTCTTTACCGCTTTCACATCTATCCAGTTTTACATTGAAATTTGATAGGACTTTTTCCGCTACTTTTATATTCAATTTATTATCATCGACTATCAATATTCTTTTACCACTGTAATCTGTTTTTAGATTTATCTTTATTGACTCTTCTTGTTCTTTTATGATGATATTATCTACTGGTCGAGTCATTTTACTTATTTTTTGTGGTATCGTTACCATAAATAAAGATCCTCTTCCAAATTGACTTTGTACATTGATTTTCCCATTCATTAACTCTACTAAGGCTTTCGTAATAGCTAGTCCTAATCCAGTTCCCTCCGTTGTCATATTTCGTTCAATATCTAGTCTTTCAAATTTTGTAAATAGTTTATTAATATCTTCTTTTTTGATTCCTCTTCCTGTATCTTTGCAAGAGATGATTAGTTTACATACCTTTTCTTCATTGATGCATTTTACAGAAAGCTCAATACTTCCTTTTTCTGTATATTTAATTGCATTTGTTAAAAGATTATTGATAATTGCTTTTACGTGAATTTTATCCCCTATCAGTTCATAAGGGAGATCTTCCGCCATCGTTATTTTAAAATCTATTGGTTTTTCTTGTATTCTAGTGGCAGTTACTTTGGCCATTTTAGTTATTTCTTCTTTAAAATTGTATGGATTTTCTATAATCTCTAGTTTATCACTTTCTATTTTATTGATATCTAATATATTTCCAATAATTTCTAGTAATGTCTGTGAAGCATTACGTATATCTTCTGTATCTTCTATTACCTCTTTTGGAACTTCATTTTTATAATTTGCAATGTCTTCTGA
>CASFCU010000026.1 GCA_949293285.1 uncultured bacterium | reverse complement strand
CTAATGCTAATAAATATAAATTTGTATGGAAACCTACTACCTTTCACAAACGATTAGATAGTAAAATTAAAGAACTACTGTTAGAAATGGGGTTTGAAATAACTGAGAGAAACTTTATAAAAAGCTGTAAACTAAATGAATTGATTAATGAATACATTTCTAAAGAAGAAATAGATATTTACTCAATACCAAATGGTAAGGGAAAAAGATTAACCAAAGAACAAAAAAAGTACAAATTGGCTTTTCAATATTTAATCAAATTACTAGAATATGAAGAAAAAGAAGAAACTTGTGGAGAAAACAGAAATTCTTACTATAAAACAGATAAAGATGCTACAGCTATGGTGTTAAAAGAGGATTATTATTCTAAAACAAGTCATGATTTTCATGCTGGATATAATATTCAAGTAATGGTATCAAGTGGACTAATAACTATGTATGGTGTCTTTCAAGATCGAGATGACTTTTATACTTTTATACCGATGAATGATTTATATTATAAGTATTATAATGAATACCCAGAAAATGAATGTGCAGATTCAGGTTATGGAATGTATGATAATTATAAATATATGAAAAAACACAATATAGGAAATTATGTTAAACATTTTACTTGGAGTGGAGAAGCAGATGGAAAAAGACCGCAACTTTTTTATACATTTGATGACGGAGTAATTTGTCTTAACACATGTATAGGAGAAGAAATATCCTTTGAAGGTATTCGACATCCGAGATATAAAAATAGTAAGCTTTACCAATTTACAGGGTGTAATATTTGTAATTATGCTTATATTTGTAAGAGAAATTTAAAGAACAAGAGTTATGACTATAGATTATATGAATTAATACCAGAATATGAATTATTAAAAGAAGAAGCTAGAAAAAATTTACAAAGTCCTAAAGGAATAGAAATAAGAATAAATAGAAGTATACAAGTAGAAGGAGCATTTGGACAAATTAAACAAAATATGCAATATACAAGAATTAGAAGACGTGGTTTAGAAAAAGTATCTTGTGAAATTATGCTTATGTGTTTAGGGTCAAATATAAGAAAATATTTTTCTACACTTAATGGAAAAAAATTAAAAAGTAATTATTGGAATATTCCTCAGAACTTAAAAGAAGAGAAATTTCCTTTTCCAAAACAAAAAGAGACTGATACAAAATCAATCACTTAATTTTGAGACAGCCCCTTTTATATTGTAAATTGTAGTGTAAAAAAAAATAAAATGATTGGTAACGATGATAAACTGTATTTTCTCTAGTTTTCAACTGTATTTTCTCTAGTTTTCAATTCATGTGGTAAATATCTCAAATTTTGTGATATACTATTCATGTGATTCAAGTCCTTTCGTGTATATGTTTTTTGACAACTCATATTATACGACTTGATTCACTTTTTTTATACAGAAATGTTTCACATCTATTGTAACTCTACACTTACAAATCAATCAAAAATAATTTTATATTCACAAAATAGATAATATTTGATAGAATATTAGTATTGAAAAGAGGGATAATATTATGAAAATTATGTCGATTAATGCTGGTAGCAGTTCATTAAAGTTTTCTTTATTTGATATGACTACGGAAGAAGTATTAATATCTGGATTATTTGAAAGAATAGGTATAGAGCAAAGCTCATACACATTAAAATACAAAGGAGATAAAATAAAAGTTGAAACAGATTTACCAGATCACTCTGTAGCAGTTAAAATATTGCTTGAGAAATTAATAGAACTTCAAGTAATATCAACTTTAGAGGAAATCGAAGGTGTAGGACATCGAATCGTTCACGGAGGAGATAAGTATACGGAATCAGTTATGGTAACAGATGAAGTAGTAGATGACATTATAAGATTTAGTGACTTTGCCCCACTACATAACCCTGCTCATGCAATCTGTATAAAGGCATTTAGAGAAGTTTTACCAAAAACTCCAATGGTAGTAGTATTCGATACAGCTTTCCATCAGACAATGGAAAAATCAAGATACTTATACCCTGTTCCATACAGTTGGTATGAAAATTACCATATTAGAAAATATGGAGCTCATGGTACATCACACAGATATATTGCAACAAAATTGAAAGAAGAATTAGGAAGAGATGACTTAAATATCATTTCTTGTCACTTAGGAAATGGTGGAAGTATCACGGCAATTAAAAACGGGAAATGCGTAGATACATCAATGGGATTTACTCCACATGCTGGTATCATGATGGGAACAAGAAGTGGTGATATCGATGTATCTATAGTACCTTACATCATGGAAAAAGAAGGAAAAAGTGCCAGTGAGATAATGGACGACCTTAATAAAAAGTCAGGATTTTTGGGAGTCAGTCAATTAAGTAGTGATTCAAGAGACATAGAAGATGGCATAAAAAACGGAAATGAGCAATGCATACTTGCCCAAGAAATGTATGTAAATTCTATAATCAAATATATTGCTCAATATTATGTTTTATTAGGACACGTTGATGCTATTTGTTTTACAGCTGGAATAGGAGAAAATAGTCCACAAACTAGACTTGACATAATCGAACGTCTTGCACCTTTAGGAATCAAAATGGATATCGAAAAGAATAATACAAGGGGAAAATTTGCAAAAATTAATAGTGACGACTCAAAAGTAGAAATTTATGTTTTGCCAACTAATGAAGAATTAATGATTGCAAAAGACACCATGAATATCATTAACAAATAGATGGGAATCTAAGATGTTAAAAAGTATTTATGAAAAAATAAAAAAGTTTAACACAATAGTAATTGCAAGACACATTGGAGTAGATCCCGATGCTTTAGGATCACAATTTGCTCTCAAAAGATCAATAGAAAAAACTTTTCCGGGAAAGAAAATATATGCTGTTGGTACCAAAAGTTCCAAGTATAATTATTTTCCTAAACTAGATAAGTATGATAATAAATCTACAGATACCCTTTTAGTAGTATTGGATACTCCAGATAAAAAAAGAATTGATATATCGAGTTTAGAAACTTATTCAGAAATATGCAAAATAGACCATCATCCATTTATCGAAAAATTTGGAGAATCTGAATATATAGATACTTCAGCAAGTAGTGCTTCAGAACTAGTATTAGAATTGATTTTAAAAAACAGTATGTATATAGATGAAGAAGTTGCAAAATACATATTTTTAGGAATCGTATCAGACACCAATCGATTTTTATTTAATACGACAGATAAAACATTTAAAACAATGTACGAATTGGTAAAAAACTATCACTTAAATATTGAAGAATTATATAGTAATCTATATATGAGACCACTCAGTGAAGTAAAATTTCAAGGATATATTGCTCAAAATATGAAAGTAACAGAAAATAAATTAGGGTATGTCATCATAACTAATGAAATTATGACTGATTACGGAGTAGATTCCAGTTCTGCCGGAAACATGATAAATAACTTCAATAATATTGAAGAAGTTATCGTCTGGGTAACTATATCCGAAGATATAAAAAATCATTTAATAAAATTTAATATCAGGTCACGTGGACCAACTATTAACACAACTGCAGAAAAATATAGTGGTGGTGGTCATAAATTTGCAAGTGGTGCTAGAGTACCAAGTATGAAAGAAGCAAAAATGCTTTTAGACGACTTAGATATAGTATGTAAAGAATATCTAGAGAAAGAGAGTAAATAAGTATGAAATTTGATGATGTTAATTTATATATAAGTGCTGTAAGAAGAAGTCAATATCCAGATGATGGACTACCAGAATTTATAATGCTAGGAAGAAGTAACGTTGGTAAGAGTAGTTTTCTTAACACTATTGTAAATAGGAAAAACTTAGCTAGAATTTCATCAAGACCAGGGAAAACCAACACTTTAAATTTTTATGCAGTAGACAAAAGCTTTTACTTAGTGGATGTTCCAGGATATGGTTATGCAGATACTAGTAAGGAAGAAATAAGAAAATTTGGCCTTATGGTAGAAGAATATTTGGAAAAAAGAAAAGAACTAAAAAGAGTATTTTTATTAATAGATTTTAGACATAAACCAACAAGTGATGATGTACTGATGTATAACTTTTTGAAATATTATCAAATTCCAGTAACTATTGTAGCAACAAAAGCTGATAAAGTAGGAGCCAAAGAAAAAGAAAAAAATTTAAAGACAATAAAAGAAACTCTAGATATTGTAGTAGGAGATAATCTAGTATTATTTTCAAGCATAAGTAAGCTAGGAAGAGAAGAAATTCTTTCTATTATAGAAAATATCTTAAGTAATCAATTATTGAAAATAAAAGAAACACAATGAAAGAATAATCAAATGTAGATAGTCTAAAAAAGACACCTTCTACATTTTTTGTTGCAATAAATTTAAATTTATCATAAAAACAAAATTTTTTTGACATAAAATTTTTGCATAAATCAAAACAAGACATATGATACAATGGGTGAAGCAAATGAAATTCTCTATTATTGACGAAGATAATTTCAATATATATATAAATAATAAATATCTAACATTCGATAGTAACGATCAAAGAGAATTATATAATTCCCTAAAAAAAATACTAATAAGCATAAGAAAAAAATATGCAATAAATATATATGGTTTTTTCGAAGTGGATATATATACAATAAGGGCTTTGGGAACAATACTAAAATTTCACAAAAAAGATGATGATAGTCTTATCTATAAAACAGTGGATTTAAAAATAATAGAACATGAGAATAACGATGTATATTTAAAGTTTGAAGATTATGATCTAATAAAAAAGTATAAAAAATTTCAATATTATAAAAATAACTACTATATTAATATAAATGATATAGAAGAAAAAGATATAGAAAGATATATAGAATTTTTTGAAATAATACTTACAGAAGGTTAGGCAAATATATTTCTTTCTTATTTAGCTATTTTCTGTTATAATATAATGGAATCGAGGTGGTAATATGAAATTACCAACAGTAGCATTAGTAGGAAGACCTAATGTCGGTAAAAGTACAATATTTAATAAAATAGTAGGGGAAAAAATTTCTATAATTGAAGATACTCCTGGTGTTACACGTGATAGGATTTACAGTGAAGCTAGTTATAAAGACTATAAATTTAATGTAATAGATACGGGAGGAATCGATTCTAGCAATGAAAATTTTAATGACAATATTAAAATGCAGGCTGAAATTGCTATAGATGAAGCAGATGTTGTTTTATTTGTTGTGGATGGAAAAGAAGGACTTACGAGCAATGATTTTGTAGTAAGGGACATGCTAAGAAATAATAGAAAAAAAGTTATAGTCGTAATAAATAAAATAGACAATAAAAAATCAGAAGAAAATATATATGATTTTTATGAATTAGGATTTGATTGTTATTTACAAGTAAGTGGAGAACACGGAATTGGATTTTTTGAACTTTTTGATGAAATCATTAAAAATTTCCCAAAGAAAGATGCTGATGAAGAAGATAATCGGTTAAAATTTTCTGTCATAGGAAGACCTAACGTTGGTAAAAGTAGTTTAATAAATGCATTACTAAATGAAGAGAGAGTAATTGTAAGCAATATTGCTGGAACAACAAGAGATGCTGTAGATACCGTATTAAAATATAATGATGAAGAATTTATTATGATAGATACTGCTGGTATGAGAAAAAAAGGTCGTATATATGAAAACATTGAAAAATATAGTCTTATGCGCAGCATGAAAGCAATTGACAGAAGTAATATATGTCTACTAGTAATCAATGCAGAAGAAGGAATCATAGAACATGATAAACACATTGCTGGATATGTTCTAGAGAAAGGAAAAGGACTAATCATAGTAGTTAACAAATGGGATACTGTTAAAAATCCTAACATAAAAGAGTACACTGACAAAATAAGAAACGAATTTCAATTTTTAAATTATGCACCTATTGTATTTGTATCAGCATTGACAAAAAAAAGAATTCATACAATCATGCCAGAAGTATTAAAAGTAGGAGAAAATATCAAAAGAGAAATACCTACCAGTATACTGAACAATGTAATAAATGATGCTTATCTTTTAAATGCACCTCCATCATATAAAGGAAAAAGATTAAAAATTTATTTTACTAATCAATCGGGAATTCAACCACCAAAATTTACTTTTCATGTAAATAATAAAGGACTAGTGCATTTTTCATACAAAAGATATTTGGAAAATAAATTAAGAGAAAACTTTAATTTAGAAGGGACTCCAATTATATTGCAATTTAAAAATAGAGGTGAATAAAATGATATTTGATTTTTTTAAAAATAAACCGAAAACAAATGATGAAGAAGTATTGAAGAATTTATTGAAATCACAAGAACTTCTAAATAAAAGATTTGAGATGAAACAAATGACAAATGAGACTTATTTAAAAAAAGCAAAAGATTTAAGAAAAAAAATTGAAAAATATCAAAAGAGAATAGAAGAAAAATAACAAAAAAAAAACTCTTACATATAATTATGTAGGAGGTTTTTTATGTTCGGTGATTCTTTTTTTAAAAAAGTAGAAAATAAAACTAATGTTAATAAAGATACTATTCTTTCTTTAGCAAGTAAATTACAAAATTCTAATATGAAAGATGAAAAAGTATTAAGTGAATTAGTAGATGATATATCAAATTTAACGGGAAAAGAAGTTAGTGAAGAAAAAAAGAAAAAAATAGTAGATGCTATTGTCAAAGATAATGTACCCAAAGATATCAACTCAATGTTGTAATTCTTATTAAAATAAAATATTGATGTTATGGAAGTTGGTTTGTGAAAGAAATAAACTTACTTCTTTTTTTATTTCAAGATTTAGTAATGATATGAAGCTTTTGTTTACGGAAATGATAAAAAAATTTTGTTGAAAAAGAGAAATCTTTGTAGTAGAATGATAACGTAGAGTAAAATAGAAGGAAGGGTAAGTATATGAAGTTAAAAAGAAATGCAAACAAATATTCGAGAAGTGGCAACTTTACTAAATTAAAAAGAAGTGGCTTTACCCTAATCGAACTTTTAGCAGTAATCATCATACTAGGAGTATTAATGATTATAGCAGTACCTAGTGTGACCGAGTATATTTCAAACTCTAGAAAGAATGCTTATAT
>CASFCU010000025.1 GCA_949293285.1 uncultured bacterium | reverse complement strand
TAAAGATGTTTTAACTCAATATGGCTATGCTTGTAAACAATTAGGTATAGAACTTGAAACATCTTCTGTCTCTCAAGCTAAAGGCTTAATAGAACGCACTAACGGCACTTTCCAAGGTAGATTAGTTAATGAGTTAAAGCTACAAGGTATCACTACCATTGAAGAAGCTAACAAGTATTTAACAGAAATTTTTGTCCCTGATTTCAACAAAAGATTTGCCATGGATTATAAGAAGTTCTCTAGTGTATTTGAAACTTCCCTAGTGAAGAAAAAATCAATTATACGCTTGCTGTTTTAACTCCAAGAAAAATTGATAATGGCAATTCTATTAAATATTATGGTAAATACTATCAACCATATCTAAATGGTGAATTAAAGTGTTTTATGCCTAAAACAGAGTGTTTAGTAATTAAGTCATTTAACGATGAACTATTAGTTACTATTGATGAACAAATATTTGAACTAAAAGAATTATCTCGAAACGAAAAATTTTCTAAAGAATTTGATGATATTATTGAAGTTAAAGAAAAGAAAAAATATATACCTCCAATGACTCATCCCTGGAAACTTGCTTCTTTTAAAAAACAGATTCAAAAAAGTCACTATCAACACCAATATGCTTGAGTTTGATATTCTTGTTTGTTAGTGATAAAAGGCTAATTTATAGAAATAGAAGTCAATAATACGAAGTATGAATGAAAGGAACTTGTTATTGACTTCTATGAAATAAGTTATAAAATTACAAACAAAAACGAGAATATTTTCCCGTTAATGTTTTAATTTTTTTGAGACATTTTTAAAAGTTATTGACATGAATAATAAAATTTTTCAGTGAAAAATATGAATAATAAAATTTTTTTACACTCACCGTTAATTTTCATTTGGAATTCCGTTTTATTAAAAGAAACTGCAATAAGTTTGAAAACGTAAATAACTCCGTTATTTTGGCATGCAATAATTTATATATTTATTATCAAAATTAAAAGACTTATTTCCGTTTTTAATATTTAAAACGAAATAAGTCTAGTAAATCAAACTAAAATTTATAAACCTGCATTTAGTCTAAAAATTTGTTTTTTTTACACTCACAACAAATTTTCAATCGACCTATTTTATATTTCAATATTGAATATCAACTAAATAAAGACCTTCAGACTTTATTGTCATAACGTGCTTTCTTAAACTATCCTCTGAAAAAATCTTTTGAATACAATCAACTCCAAGTTTACCATTGCCAATTTTCACAAGAGTACCAACCATATTTCTAACCTGATATTTCAAAAAACCGGTCCCAACAAAAGTAAAAATTAACTTATTATCATCTTCTTCGATAGAAACATTAAAAATTTCTCTTACATAATTATCTTTAACTGTCTCCGCCGAAGCAAAATTCTTAAAATCATGAATTCCAACAAAATCCTGAATAGCAATTTTCATCTTTTCAACATCTAAACTTCTACAATATTGATAAACATAATTTCTCTCAAGAGGATTATACTCTCCACAATTCAAAATATATCTATAAATTTTACTTTTTACCATATACCTAGCATGAAAACTAGCATCAACAGTTTGAACAGCAAATACATGAATATCCGGTGGTAAAAGACTATTCAACGCACATTTAAGCTTATATAAACTAATATCTACAGTAATATCAAAATGTGCAGATTGACAAATAGCATGTACACCTCGATCTGTTCTACCAGCACCAACAACCTTAGTAGGTTTATGATCATTAATATGATATAAAGCATTTTCTAATTCACTTTCAACACACCTACAAGAAGGCTGTTTTTGATAACCATTAAAATTAGTTCCATCATAAGAAAATTTTATTAAATACCTCATAATTCACCTACCAATAGATACAAAAAAGAGTTAATAAAACAATGAAAAGGAACAAAAATATGAAATCATAAATACCAAAACTAGAAAAAGAACTTATCTTATTCCCATACTCATAAAATCTAACCTTTCCATAAAGGTATAAAGAATCGATATCAGCCTTTACTTTTTTATCTATATTAGAAACATCACCATATATAGCTTTTACTTTACCTTGATTATAATCAATAATTTTATTTATATTATTATCGTAAAAAAATTTTTTCCTAAACCTCTTACTAAATAAATAACGTAAATAAATTATTTCATATTTATGAAAAGATGTAATAAATACATATAAAATATTAATCAAAAACAAAAATACAAGTAAAATTCTAATTTTTGATGTATAAAAACAAAAAAGAAGAATTAACACAATAGCAAAATTAATAAGTAAAGATTTATAATTTCTATCAACTAAAGAAATAAATAACATATAAAATAACAATAGCCAAAATAAATAATAATTATTCAAAAAAAGAGTAATAAAAAAGAGTACTATAGTAAAAATAATTCTAAGAAATAAATTAACTCTATACATGCTTATATATATCCTTTATAATATCTCTTACATCTTTACTATAAAATAATTTCACATTCTTATCTACTTTAGCCTTATATGTTATAAGCGGTAATACAGGAACAGCAATTCTACTTTTAACTAATTTCTCCACATTCGTATACAAATCATCACAGCTACCATATTCAAAAAAATTCTTATACCAAATAACAGAATACTCTGCCAATTTATAAAGAACATTGACATCACTACTAGTGATAATAATAACATACATCCTCTCTTTCAAATACATCAATAAATTTTTTATTTTCTTTTGATTCCCATAATCTAAATATTTAAATACATCATCAAAAAGAACAATTTTCCTATCAAAAGAAAGATTTCTTATTATATTCAAATAAATTTTCTCTGTATGAGATAATTCATCAACCTTTCTTTTTAAAAAACTATTATCAACTTCTAGAATATCTAAAATATCAATAATCAAACTATAATCAAACACTCTATTATAAAGCTCAATCTCATCAGAAACGTCTTCTCCTAAAAAATACAAATCATTATTATTGATATATATCAATGAATAATCATTAGAAAGATTTTTAAGAATATTTTTAATATAATTTGATTGAATAGAAGTGATACTCCCCTCTTTAAAATCCACACTTTTTTTCTCATTAAAACGATCTTTTAAAATCATTTCCATAATCGATTCACCACCTCATCTACATCATAATATATAGTATCTACTAAATTATAGAATTGTAATTTTCTCGACAAATCTATCATAATTGGAATCTCTAAACCTAATTTAGCGAGTTCATTATCCTGCTTAATAATAGAATCAAAATTTCCTTCCATCACTTTTCTTCCTTGTCCTAAAACAACAATATGATCAGCATCAATAACAGAAGAAATCAAAGAAGTAGTAAAAACAATAGAAATTCCAAACTCATCATTTAATATTCTAAAAATTCTGAAAATTTCTTGTTGTTCTTTTACTTTCAAAAACTTAAAAATGTCATCAACAAGTAAAAACTTAGGTAAATGAACAACACTTACAGCAATCAACAATTTAATTTTATCTAAGATAGAAAGAGAAAAAACTTCTTTATCTAAAAGATGATCAATAGCAAGTATTTTACTTATTCTTTTAACTCTAAAATCAATATCTTTTTTTCGATAAGCCAAATTAATAAGTGGAAACCTAATTTCATCAATAACTCTATCACAAATAAATTGGTTATTCAAATCTTCAAAAATAACTCCAATATTCAAAATGTATTTTTTAAAACTGCGTTTAGAAAGTGAACAATTATTTACGGAAACTCTTCCACCTTTCTTACGAAGAATACCACTCAAAGTTTTAATTAATGTTGTTTTTCCACAATTATTAGGGCATAAAATAGCAGTCAAACAATCTTTTGACACAGAAAATGTAATATCTTTCAAAATCACTTTATCATAATAACCAACAGACAAATTTTCTACATAAAACAAATTTTTCATAACCATCCATCCTGTCAATGAATATTATATATGATTTTTTAAAAAATGAAAGAAAAAAAGAAAAATTATCATTTTTTTTCTTTTTTCTTTTGAAAGTTATAAACAATTTTAATAGCAAACTTATTTGAAATGAATCGATTAAAAAATATAGTAAATTTCATTTTCATTCCTGGTATTATGATAAGTTTATTTCTAAACATTCTATCGATTGCATACTTTGCAACATCATCACTAGAAAGTGACTTCATAGAGAATTGAACATTAGCTACGTCGTTAAAATTAGTAGAAACTGGTCCTGGACACAAACAAGATATATGAACATTAGAATGTTCTCTTCTAAGTTCTTCATATATTGCTAAACTTAACTTTGTTACATAAGACTTCGTTGCATAATACGTAGCCATTAAAGGACCCGCCTGAAAACTAGCAGCACTAGAAACATTCAAAATATAACCACTATCTCTTTTTTTCATATCCTTTAAAAATAATTTAGTCAATATGTGAACAGCTTTGATATTAACATCGATCATTTCTAACTCTCTATTCAAATCAGTATCAACAAATTCACCAAATAAACCAAATCCTGCATTATTAATAAGAATGTCTATATTATCATTTTTACATAACACATAAAGCTCTTTCAGCTTTGATTCTTGAGATAAGTCTGCCACTACAATTTTAACCTCAGTAGAAAGTTCCTTTTGAATTCTTTGAAGCATTTCTTTGTCCCTAGACACTAAAATCAAATCATATCCCATCGTACTCAAATATTTTGCCATACTATAACCAATACCAGAAGAAGCTCCAGTTATTAATGCTTTCATAATACCAACTCCTAATGCTATTATAGCATAATAAAAAAAATTAAAAAGACTTAAATTATAAGTCTTTAAACTACATCATCAGATTGTGTAATACCAAAATAATTATTATATGCTTCTTTCTCTTCATCTGTCATCTCTGAAATGTCTGCACTATCAGATAAATCAACTTCTGGCATTTGTTCATCTAACAAGAATTTACAATTCGAATCCATAGCCATTTTTTGATCTTCGTAAGAAAAGTCAAAAACGAGATTCATATCATATTCTTTATATTCAACGATTTCATCAACATTAAAATTCATATTGAATACTTTTTCTTTGATAACACTACCATCCTCTTGTGACACATTAATACTACCATCCATAGCAAATGATAAATTGGTATCAGTGGATTGCAAAGTACCAGTAAAAGTCATCATATTCATATAATCAACAGAAATCTGAGATTCACTACTACTTACTCCCTTAATTTCAAAACTAAACATCTGAATACCTAATGACGATAGATAAATCTCAACATTCTCAAACCCAGATGAATTTTCATAAGAATTAATAGTCAATTTTAAAGTAAGTTCTACTTCATCAGATTCTATTGGAATAGAAAACTCATTAGACAACACCTCATTGCCATCTAAATACATAGAATATCTAAATACCATTTTTTCATCATTAGCAAGATCCACATATTCATCTAAAGAAGTAATAAGCCCATCAAAAGAAAGATTTAAACCTGATTCAGCAAAAACAGTAGAAAATGCATCCTGAAGAACTTTATCATTTTTTATTTTAACGACGTAATCTCTTAAAATTTCATAAATATCTTTTTCTGAAAAAGAAACAGTATATTTCTTAGTATCAAAGGAAACTCCATCTAAAGTTATAGTTTTGTCTGTCTTTGTAACATTTTCTTCTGTAATATGAGAAATTACAACATCCTGCAAATAATCAAACAATAAAGAAAAATCGGCATCAGAATCTATAGATGAATCTTCCAAAGACTCTAAATCAATATAATAAAATCTTGAATAAACATCTTTTATTTTATGATAAAATCTAGATTCATCAAGAAAAGCCTCTAAACCAAGACGCTCATCATTATTGAACAAATCGAAATTAAAATAAGCGTTTTGATTAGAATTATTAACATAAAAATCTCCCTCTGCTGTCAAATACTCACCATTTGCTTCTAATGTTGAATCCGTAGAAAATTTAACATTTAAATCTTCTTTTAATTCAAAAATCTTCCCAAATACAGAACTAGCATCACCATCGACACTAGTAAAATTACTCATATTTCTTTTAAAAGCATCAACAAAAATTTCTTTATCAGAAGGTTTTACTATAAAATAAATTCCAACCGACAATACTACAACACCAACTACTAACAAAGAAGTAATTAAAATATTTCTAACTTTCTTACTCATACACTTCACCTCTACACTATAAATATTATATTACAAAAACAAAAAGAAGTCCACAAAATTAAAAACTTTTCAGTGAAAAAAGTTAAAAAAACATTTTGCAAGTGAAATGACAAAAAATAACCCTATGGAAACAATTATCTTTCGTAACATTATGAATAGCAAAAAAGAGATAGACAAGTAAAAGTTTATCTCTTTTCTTATTCGCCAAAGTCTATGCTATCAATAAAATCAATGTCTTGCATTTCCTCGTGTATTTGTTCTTGTGTCTTTCTCTTTTCTTCTCTTACTCTTGCTTGTAATTCACTACTACTTAATTGAGAACTTTGGTGTGTATCATTAAACTTTGTATTTTCAAATAACTTAAATATTTTTGTCGGTATTCGCTTATCGTGGGTGGCAATAAATGGGTTGATTATAAAATTGTTGCCTCGTCCATCAATGGCGGGTATCGTTTTTATTATTTCCTCATTTCTTAATTGTGTTATTGCTCCTTTGAAAGCACTATCACTACATAAAGTTAAGGCTCGTAAATCACTCCCGTTCATAAACCCGTTAAATTGTTTATTTTTTAATTTGATAACAAACCCACTATATGCACCCCACCCAAGACAAGAGAGCATAACCATTAACACATCATAAGAACTTTTTGTTAGATTACATTGTGATATTCTTCTAAAAGATGTGTCTATTCCTTTTGTAAACCTTTTACCTTTGTTTATCTCTATTGTCTTTTTTAAATATGCTATTGCCTTTGCACTTGTTATACTAACAATGTCATTGTCATTGATAGGTATTGCCTCGCCCGTTTCCAAGTCTATCAAAGCACGAGAATATTCTTGTAAATCTATCACATCATATTGCAACCCCCTTAAGTGCTAAAATTAACACCTCAAAATAGTGTTAAGGTGTTAAAATCAACAATAAAAAACTCATTTTTTCTTTTAAATTAAGGCTAAAAGAGATGTTTTTCGCATTTCTTCTTTTATTGTTCTAATATTACCCCTTAATTGTAAAAGTCAATTTTTTTTAATCAACTTTGCAATAGTGCTTATTTGCATTATACATACAGGTTTGGCAGTTTCTTTCTACTCCTTGACTTTCTAAACCTCGACAAAACCTTTCCTCAAACAAGCCACTCCCACGAGCCATTATTCCTATTTCTTCTTGTATCACTCGACGAACTATTTTCTCAATGTATAACTCTTGCTCGTCTTTTTGAAATGTAGTTGTCTTTT
>CASFCU010000024.1 GCA_949293285.1 uncultured bacterium | reverse complement strand
TCGTAGTATGATACAATAAATATAGGATGTGATAACATGGCAAGAAAATCCTATTCTAGATCTAAAAATTGCAAAATCTATTATCTTATTGAAGATTATCATCGTAATGGAAAAAGAACTACTCGTAAACTTGATACTATTGGTAATGAAAAAGAACTTATCGAATTAGCCAATAAAGAAGGTATATCTCTTGAGGATTGGATTAATAGATTTGTAGATAATTATAATAATGAACATAAGATTATTAAAGAACCAATAGAAGTAACCATTAAAAAGTATGCCAACAGATTAATACCTAAGGATAAAGAGTTTGAGTTTAATATTGGATATTTATTTTTAAAAGATATTTATTATTCTTTAAAAATAGATAAAATTGTTAAGAAAATCAGTAACAAATACAAATTCGAATTTAATTTAAATGAAGTGTTGTCTAACTTAGTTTTTTCAAGAATAATTTATCCATCTTCAAAATTAAAAACATATGAGTTAAGCCAAAAATTTTTAGAAACCCCTAAATATAATTTAGAAAATATCTATAGAGGATTAACTTATTTGAATACTGATTTAGATTTTATTCAACAAGAAATTTACAAGAATAGTAAAGAAATTATTAATAGAGATACAAAAGTCATTTATTTTGATTGTACTAATTATTATTTTGATATCGATGAAGAAACTGACTTTCAAAAATATGGAAATAGTAAAGACCATAAACCGAATCCTCTAGTCGGAATGGGATTATTCATGGATGGTAATACCCTTCCTATTGCCATGAATATGTTTCCAGGTAATGAAAGTGAAACAAAGCAGTTAATTCCTCTTCAAGAAAAAATAGTACATGACTTTAATTTAGCAAACAAAAAAACAATTATATGTACTGACGCTGCCATGTGTACGGATGAAATAAAACAATTTAATATAAAAGATGGTCGTGCTTTTGTTATTACCCAATCAATAAAAAAATTAAAGCAAATATATAAAGACGAAGTATTTAAAGATGGCGATTGGAGAATGATTGGAGACATAAAAAACACTTACAAATTAAGTGAAATATTAAATGATGAAGAGAGTTGCAAAAAACATTATGAAACTATATTTTATAAGATCATTCAAACTGAAACGGCTCATGTTGTTCAAGATTTAATCGTTACATTTCAAATAAAATATCGTGATTATTTAAGAAATGTTAGAAATGGTCAAATTGAAAGAGCAACGAAGAAAATATCTACAACAGAATCAGGAAAGAAAATTAAATTAAGCGTTAACCCTAACGATTATCGAAGACTTATCAAAGAAGAAGTATCTACCGTTTCTAAAAAGTCCAAAAGCGAAAAAAGCGAAAATTCATTAAATGAAGAAAACCAGAAAGAAACATATAGTTACTCTTACTCAATTAATCAAGAAGTTGTATTAGAAGAAGAAAAGTATGATGGCTATTATGGTGTTACTACTAATTTAAATGGAGATATTCAAGAAATATTAAATATAGTGAAGAATAGATGGGAAATAGAAGAATCTTTTAGAATATTAAAAACAGATTTTGATTCAGGAACTATTCATCTTTCAAGGGAAGATAGAATAAAGGCTCATTTCCTTACTTGCTTTATTTCTTTATTAATTTATAGAATATTAGAAAATAAACTAGATTTCAAATACACAAATACTCAAATTATTGAAAAATTAAGAGAGATGGAAGTATTTGAGGAAAAAGGAACCGGTTATTCTCCAGCATATGTAAGAGATGACTTAACAGATGATTTACACGAAGTTTTTGGCTTTAGAACGGACTTTGAGATAGTTTCTTATGAAGATTTTAAAAAAATTTTTAAACAAGTTAAAAAGTAAAATACTACGCAGATTTTAAAAAGCTCATAAACCCGTATAAATAAAGGGATCATGAGCTTTTTTTGCTATTCAACTGTCAAACGGGAGATTATAACTTAAATGGGAGTACTTTTACAATATTTTTCCTTGTTTTTGTTATTTTTTGATATTTATTATAATAATGTTAGGTATTTTTGAATAAATAAATTTTACGTGCTCTTCATATAATTAGATAAAAGGAGATACGTATGAATAGATTACTTGTTTTAGTAGTGTTAATATTAGTGCCTATTGCGATATTTACAACCCCAGATACAATACCTGATGATGATAAGAAAGTATTAGATGTTACTCTAACAGAGGATTTATCTTTAGAAGTTCCTGTGAGTGAAGAAGACGATGAAGAAGAGGAAGCAATTCAAGTTGCTCTTAGTATGAATAGTGATAAGAGTGATGCTTTTACTATGGATTTAGAAGATTATGTGGTTGGGGTAGTAGCAGGGGAAATGCCTGCATCTTTTAGTATGGAAGCTCTAAAAGCTCAAGCAGTAGCATCACGAACGTTTGCCCTTTATAAAATGGATTCCATTCATAACTATGTTCTTAGTGCCACTATTAATGACCAAGTGTATTTAACAGTTGATCGTATGAAAGAAAAATGGGGTAGTGATTTTGACTATTATTATAATCGGGTGAAGGAAGCAGTAGAAGCAACAACAGGTGAAGTTCTTACTTATAATGGGTCTTATGCGTCTACTTATTACTTTGCTATTTCCAATGGGTATACCGATGATGCTTTAACTGTTTTTAATGAAGATAAAGATTATTTAGTAAGTGTAGAGTCCTCTTGGGATAAGAATTATCAATCCTATACATCACTTTATACAATGAATAGGGAAGATTTTTGCAGTAAACTTGGAATTACATGTGATAGT
>CASFCU010000023.1 GCA_949293285.1 uncultured bacterium | reverse complement strand
ACAAAAGAGGTCTTTTGTTCCTTTTTGTTTGTAAAAATATTCTTCCTATAGTATAATTTACAAGTGTATAGGTAGGGTGTTGTTATGTATTTAAAAGAGATATCTATATCAGGATTTAAATCCTTTGCGGAGAAGATCACTATCAGTCTAGATGGAAAAATTACGGCTATAGTGGGGCCTAATGGTAGTGGTAAAAGTAATGTAGTTGATGCAGTACGTTGGGTTTTAGGGGAACAGTCTGTCAAGTCTTTGCGTGGAACAGACAATATGACCGATGTTATTTTTTCCGGAAGCAAATCAAGAAGCGCTCTTAATGTGGCCAGTGTATCACTTGTTTTTGATAATTCTGATAGTTATTTACCAGTTCCTTATAGTGAAGTATCTATTAAAAGAAGAGTTTATCGAACTGGAGAAAATGAGTATTTTTTAAATGGAGAAAAATGTAGACTGAAGGATATTACCGATTTACTTATTGATAGTGCTACGTCAAAAGAGTCGTTTAATATTATTTCTCAAGGGGAGATTCAAAAAATACTTTCTAATTCTCCCTATGAGAGAAGACTGATATTTGAGAGTGCTGCTGGGGTTTTAAAGTATAAAAAAAGAAAAGAAGAAGCTTTGAGAAAGTTGGATAAGACAGAATCCAATATCGAGAGAGTATTAGATATTATCAATGAATTGGAAGAAAGATTAGAACCATTAAAAGAGCAAAGTAGTAAAGCAGAGGAATATCTTAGGAATAAAGAACAGTTAGAATCTATCGAAGTTGCTCTTCTTTCTTTCGAAATCGAAAAATTAAATTACGAGTATGATTTATCTAAGAAGAAGATGGAAGAGATGAATGCAGAAATTTTGAATTTAAACTTAAAAAGTACGAATAGTGATACTATTCTTGCTAGTGATAAGTTAGAATTATTAAAATTAGAGCAACTATTAAAAGAAGATCATGCTAAACTTTTAGAATTAACTAGCAAAGAGGAAAAATTAAATGGTGAAAAAGAACTTTTGAAAGAAAGAAGTAAGTATGATGCAACGGATAGTAGAGTACATAGTAATATTGCAACTTTAAAGGAAGACTTGTATCAGACGGAAAATAATATTACTCTGGTAGAAAAAGATATAGAGCTTATTCGTGCAAGTAGCAAGCAGATTAATAGTAATATTACAAAATTAGAATTAGAATTAAATACGCATCATAATAGAAAAAATCATTCTGTAAGTGATTATGATAATAAGAGAAGAGAATTGTATGATGTTACTCATAAAATAGATTCTCTTAGTAATTATATTGATTCTTATGGAAATGTTCCTAATTCGGTAAAACAAGTTTTAAATCATCCTAGAATAAAAGGAATTCATGGAACGTTATCTAGTATTTTGGAATGTGATGAAGTATATTTAAAGGCGTTAGAGGTGTCATTATCGTCTACTAAGAATTTTATTATTACAACTGATGAATCAGTGGCAAAACTGGCAATTAGTTATTTAAAGGAAAATAATTTAGGAAGAGCTACTTTTTTTCCTATGAATGTTATAAAGCCTAAGGGGATAGAACCAGCTATTTTTGAAATCGTAAAAAACATGAATGGCTATATTGGTGTATTTTCTGATTTAGTTCGATTTGATGCTATGTATTATAATATTGTTTCTAATCAATTAGGAAATGTAATTGTAGCTCGTGATATTGATTCTGCTAATAAGATTAGTGAAGTGACCTATAGAAGGTATAAAGTAGTTACTTTGGACGGAGATATTATTCATGTTGGTGGGTCTATGTCAGGAGGAAGTGTAAATCTTTCTAGGAGTATTATTAGTGAGAAGAATGAGTTAGAACTTTTAAGAAGAAAAAAACAACAGTTGGATGAGTTGGTGTTGGAACTTCAACAGTCTATCGAGCTTATTGATAAAGAAATTGCCGATGTTACTTCCAAAATATATGAGGAAAAATCAAGTCTTGTTGTATATGAAGAGCAAAGGAAGGTTAAGGAAGAGTTAATAGAAGAGTTGCGTAGTAGAAAGTTGGATTTGGAGAAAGAATTATCATCCCTTCATCATTTGGTAGATTCTACTTTATCTTGTGAAGAAGAAAGAATTATGAAAGAGTATTACGAAGTGTCTTTAGAGAAAGAAAATTTGATAAAGGAAGTATCTTATAGAGAAAAGGAAAAAGATAAGTTATCTAGTAAAATAGAAGAGATGTCTTTTGAAAATAAAGTTCATAGTTCTAATATTCATGCATTAGAGAAAACTTTAAAAGAGTTGGAAATTAATATGGGAAAAATGGATATTCAGTTAGATCATTATCTTAAGGTTTTAAGTGAGGATTATTCTCTTACGTATGAGAGAGCTAGAAGTAGTTATTCTCTTGAGGAGGATCCAGAGGTTGCTAGAAGCAAAGTCAATAAATATAGAAATGCAATTAAAAATATAGGGATGGTTAATTTAGATTCTATCGAAGAGTATAAAAAGGTTCAAGAAAGATATGATTTTTTGGTTAATGAAAGAAGAGATTTGGTTAATGCCAAAGAGACTCTTTATGAAATTATTCATGAGATGGATGAAGTAATGAAAGAGGAGTTTTTAGCTGTTTTTCTTAAAGTAAAAGAAGAGTTTAAAAAGGTTTTCAGAGAGTTATTTCATGGTGGGACTGCGGATTTAAGACTTACGGATAAAGAGAATCTTTTAGAAACGGGAGTAGATATTGTAGCTAGTCCTCCTGGAAAGACTTTGAAAAGCATTACCCTTTTATCTGGTGGAGAGATGACTTTGACTGCTATTAGTTTGGTTTTTGCTATTTTAAATGTAAGAAAGGTGCCTTTTTGTATTTTTGATGAAGTAGAAGCTGCTTTGGATGAAGCTAATGTCGATTATTTTGGACATTATTTAGATCATTATAAAGATAAAACACAGTTTTTGATTATTACTCATAAGAAGAAAACAATGGAATATGCGGAGACTCTTTATGGTATTACTATGCAAGAGTCTGGTGTATCTAAATTGGTAAGTGTTAGGCTTGGTGATATTGAAAAGTAAGGATACTTATTGATATCCTTTTTTGATTGAAAACGTTTGTTTGATTTGTTATAATTACTTAGGAGGTACTTTATGTATAATTATATAATTGGAAAAATAGAGGAAGTGACAGCTACTTATATCGTTTTGGATAATCATGGAGTTGGTTATTTGATATATACGCCTAATCCTTATGCTTTTAATGAAAAATCAGAGTATAAGGTATATGTATATCAACAGGTAAAAGAAGATGAATTGAGTTTGTTTGGATTTAAGACTATGGAAGAGAGAAGTTTGTTTTTGAAATTGATTTCGGTTAAGGGATTAGGTCCAAAAATGGCTTTACCTATACTGGCAACTGGTAGTGTTTCTGGAGTTATGGATGCAATTGAAAGGGAGAATGTTCTTTATTTGAAAAAGTTTCCTAAGATTGGTGATAAGGTTGCTAGACAGATGATTTTAGATTTGAAGGGAAAACTTGGCAATATTGCGGTGGTTGAAGATTCTGGTAATAGTTATGATGAGTTAATAGAAGTACTTAAAGGTCTTGGGTATAAAGAAAAAGAATTTAAGTCTGTGATTGCTAAAGTGGATAATAGCTTATCTATTGAGGATCAGGTTAAAGAAGCTTTAAAGTTGCTTTTAAAATAGTGATTTTTAATTTTGTGTATTATAATATTTATAAGGGTGTGATGATATGAGCAAAAATGAGATATTTGCTGAAGAGGAGTCTAAAGATGATATTATTCTTGAAAATATAAGACCGGAGTCGATTGATGAATATATTGGACAGAAAGACGTAAAAGAAAATATAAAGGTATTTATTGAATCGGCTAAATTAAGAAAAGAAAGTTTAGATCATGTTCTTTTGTATGGACCACCTGGTCTTGGGAAGACTACTCTTGCTCACATTATTGCTAATGAACTTGGTAGTAATATTAAAATGGCTAGTGGACCAAGTATAGAAAAGTCTGGTGATTTGGCAGCTATTCTTTCCACTTTGGAGCCTGGAGATGTTTTATTTATTGATGAAATCCATCGTATTCCTTCTTTTGTAGAGGAGATTTTGTATTCTGCTATGGAAGATTTTGTTTTAGATATTATTGTTGGGAGTGATGGAAATTCTAGAAATATTAGGATTAATCTGCCTCCTTTTACGTTGGTTGGGGCTACGACAAGAGCTGGAGATTTAACAGCACCACTTCGTGATCGTTTTGGGATTGTTGCTAAGATGCAATATTATACACCGGAGGAGTTGAATTTGATTGTTAAGAGAACAGCTAGAGTGTTAGAGTCTCCTATTCAAGATGATGCTGCTTTTGAGCTCGCTTCTAGGAGTAGAGGAACGCCAAGAATTGCTAATAGGATTTTTAAACGTGTAAGAGACTTTGCTATTGTAGATGGAAAGACGGAAATTGATTTAGAAGTTACAAAGAAAGCTTTGGAAAGATTAAAAGTGGATAGCATGGGTCTGGATGATGTGGATTATCAGTTGTTAAAAACGATTGTGGAAAAATTTAATGGTGGTCCAGTGGGGGTCGAGTCGATTGCTAGTGTCATTGGGGAAGAAGTTACTACTATTGAAGATGTTTATGAACCTTATTTATTGCAGACTGGGCTTCTTAAGAGAACTTCTCGCGGGAGAGTTGTGACAGAAAAGGGATATAAACATTTAAATTTAAGTTACCAAAATAGTTTGTTTGATCAATAGGAGAGGAATATGGGAGAAAGTAATTTGAGAGAAGATTTAATTTCTATAGCCATATGTTGTTTAAATTATAGTGAAGTATTGAAGATTAAAGATCATGAAATTTCTTCTGCTTTAGGGATTATTTATAGAAAATATCAAGCTCAGATAGCTGATTTATCTAGACAACAATTAGCATTAATGGCTACTTATTTATCGAATATAAAAGAGGAGTATTATTCTTTTTATTTTAAATTGTTTGATAAGAATATTTTAGATTATGTGATGAGAAAATCAGCCACGGCCTTGGACCAGTTTCATTTCTTAAATTTTATTGAGGATTTTTATTTTGAGTTTTTCTCTGATTTTGAATGTTCTCTTTATCCTATTATCTCTAAAATTTCTATTTCTGATGTTTTAGAAAGAGATATTGTAGGTGATACTGATGTTGTCGTTTAAAGATGCTAAAAATTACGAAGACTTTATTAAAATTATTGGTGATGGTATTGCTAGAAAAGACTCTTTTGAGTTTTATTTTGGAAGCCCTAATGAGAGGGGATTTCGGTATTTAATTTCTTTTACAGATGGAAAGTTGCAAAAAAAAGTTATGAAGACTTTAAAAACAATAGATAGTAATATGGATGGTGTTGTTTATCAAGATGAAATGTATAGGAAATTAACTTATTTTTTAAAAGTAGGAATTGCCTTTTCTGAGTATGAGGAGTATATGGCAGATTTGTCTACAGAAGCTATTTCTACGTTACTTACGAATACTTATTTTTCTATGGATGATGAAGCTAGAATTTTTATTCCTCTTTTTGGAAATAATCACTTTTTACTTTTCTTACGAAATTCTTTTTCTGAGGATTTAAGAGAGGATATTTTTTTTGCAATGGAACAGCATTATGAGAAGAATCCTTTTGATGTTAGCAATCCTTTATTACTAGATGAGTTTAGAAAAAAAGAGATAACTAGATTGACTAGCAATCAGAGTGAATTTTTTAAAGATGTCATCCGTGTAGGTGATTTTGCTTTTGAATCTTTTAAAAATACGAAAAGAGGTGGGAAAAAATGAATCTTTCAGATTTTGATTATGATTTACCAGAAGATTTAATTGCTCAAGTTCCGCTTTCAGATAGATCTTCGTCTCGTTTATTGGTGCTCAATAAAAATAACGGAGAGATCGAACATAAATCTTTTAAGGATATTGTAGATTATTTTGAGGCTGGAGATGCTATTGTGTTGAATGATACCAAGGTAATTCCTGCTAGGTTGATTGGTGAAAAGACGGATACAAAGGCAGTTATTGAACTGTTGCTTTTGAAAAACGTTCATGATCATTGTTGGGAAGCTTTGGCAAGACCCGCAAGAAGAGTAAAAGAAGGATGTGTTATTTCTTTTGGAGATAATCTTTTAAAAGCTAGATGTATTTCCGTTGGTGAAGAAGGAATTCGAACTTTTGAGCTGATTTATGATGGAATTTTATATGAAATACTAGATCAACTTGGAACGATGCCACTTCCTCCTTATATTCATGAGAAGTTAGAAGATCAAAGTAGATATCAGACGGTTTATGCCAAAAATATAGGTAGTGCTGCTGCTCCTACTGCCGGACTTCATTTTACCGATGAGGTATTAAAAAAGTTGAAAGATAAGAATGTTCGTGTTGTTTATGTTACGCTTCATGTTGGGCTTGGGACGTTTAGACCGGTAAATACAGAAAATATTCTAGAACATCATATGCATAGTGAATATTATGAATTGAAAGAAGAAGCTGTTCAATTATTGAAACAGACTCAATATGAGAATAAGAAAATAGTGGTGGTAGGTACTACTTCGGTAAGGGTATTGGAAACTGTTATGACGAAATATGGGAAGTTAATTCCTTGTTCCGGATTTACTGATATTTTTATTTATCCTGGATACGAATTTAAAATTGTCGATCATTTAATTACGAATTTTCATTTACCAAAGTCCACTTTGCTTATGTTAGTGAGTGCTCTTGCTGGAAGAGAAAATATTTTAAAGGCTTATCAAGTTGCCATAGAGAATCATTATAGATTTTTTTCTTTCGGGGATAGCATGTTTATTACGAATAAAAAAGAATAATATAATGAACAAGACAAGCATATAGTTTATTGGTGATGATATTGAATAAAAAAACGATATTGGCAGTCTTTTTTCTTCTTTTTTTTGTTTTGACTTTTGTCATTATAGATATTAAAGGTGTTAATGGTAAAGGGAAAAATGAAGATACTGAGACTAGAGCAGTCTATATTTCTTATATAGAGTTTGATTCTTATATAAAGGATAAAGATAGTGCTACTAGTAAAGAGAACATCATAAAAATGTTAGAAAATGCAAAGAATATGGGCTTTAATACAGTTATTGTTCATGTAAGACCGTTTGCTGATTCTATTTATGAATCAGAGTATTATCCTATTAGTAGCACAGTTTTGAATGATATGGGAAATATTCCAGATTATGATATATTAGAGTTTTTTATAACAGAAGCTCACAAAAGAGAGTTGAAAATTGAAGCATGGGTGAATCCTTTTCGCATCAGTAATTTAACAGATTTATCTAAAATACCAATTGATAGCCCTTATTATGAGTATGTGAAAACAAATGATGCTAAAGTAATCGATGGCGTGGGAATTTATTTGAATCCTGCAAGTAGTAGGGTTCGAGAATTCATTGTAAAAGGAATTGAGGAAATCGTAGAAAATTATGATGTGGATGGAATTCATTTCGATGATTATTTTTATCCTGATAAAACAATAGATTTAGAGTCTTATTCTGAGTATGTTGAAGATGGTGGACTTCTTTCTTTAGAAGAGTACAGACTAAATCAAGTTACTATGCTTATTCAAGATGTTTATGAGGCTATTAAAAAGATAAATAAAGAGGTGTTGTTTGGGATAGCACCAGAGGGAAATATCGAGAATAATTATGAGGATAATTATTTAGATGTGAAGGAAATTATTAGTAAGAGTGGATATGTTGATTATATTATGCCACAAATATATTTTGGTTTTGAGAATCAGTATAAGCCATTTATGGATACTTTGAATTTTTGGAATTCTTTAATAGGTACGGATACCATTCAATTGATACCTGCCTTAGCTTTTTATAAGAGTGGATTGCAAGATAGTTATGCTGGAGTGGGTATCAATGAATGGATAGAAAATGATGATATCATCAAAAGGCAGGTATTAATCAGTAGAAATACTAATCATTATGGAGGTTTTTCTTTATTTCGATACGATTATTTGTTTAATGAAAATAAAAGTAATAACAATATCGAAAAAGAAATTTTGAATTTAAAAGAGATTTTGCCGACATAGTTTTTAGAAGTGTGAAAAGTAATTTTGTTATTTGTCATAACCGAATTGCTTTTTTATTTTGTGTAAAACAAAAATATAGATTATTTAGGAAAAAAGATTTGGCTGTGTTAAAATATTAATAGGATGTGATTTTATGGATTTCTTAAAAGATATCGAGGAAGAAGTACTTTGTATTGTACCGAATATTTTAAAAGAGAAAGTATTAAGAGAAATAGATCGTTTGAAAAAGCTAGTTAATGTTAAAATTTTGTCTTTTTCTAATTTAAAAAGAGAGCTTTATTTTGATTATGATGAAAGTGCCATTTTATATTTGATGAGTAAGTATCATTACAAATATGAGGTTGCCAAAAATTATATTGATTATATGTATTATTTGGAAGATAAAGTTTATCAATCAGATAAACTGAGAATGCTTTTGAATTTGAAGATGGAATTAATGGAAAATCAATTGCTGACTGTTAGTAATGATTTTATCAATTATTATAAAGATAAAAAAGTTATTGTGTTTGGATATGATTATATTAATCAGTTTAATAAAAAAATGCTCGGTTATTTTCACAATGTATCACAAATTAGTAAGACGAAATATGATAAGATTTGTGAAGTTTATCCATTCTCTACTTTAGAAGAAGAAATTGTTTTTGTCATTCATCGTATTGTGGAGTTAATCCAAAGTGGAGTTCTATTGGAGAATATTTTTATTGTTAATTCTCAAGAAGAATATACTAATGAAATTATAAAACTTTTTAAGATGTATCATATTCCAATAAATCTTGAACGCTCTTCTAGTATTTCTACTACTCTTTTTGTAAAAGATGTTATGAATGTATTAAAAGATACGCAATCTTTTGTTCTGACAATAGAATATATGAAGGAAAAATACGATTTCACTTCAGAGTCTATTTCTCAACTTTATTTTAAACTTTTAAATATTTTTAATAAGTACAGTACGATTGATGTAGAGTTTCCTTTCATTTTTGAAGCGGTGGAGTATGATATTAAGAATACGTTTGTCGAGCCTAAAAAACAAAAAAATAGCATTTCTGTATCTACTTTGATTAATAATTTTTATTGTGATTCTGAATATGTTTTTTTGATTGGATTCAATCAAGGGTTAGTGCCATTGATTCATAAAGATGAAGATTTTATTAGTGATAATTTAAAAGAGGAAGTAGGGCTCGAGAGTACTAGTCTTTTGAATAGTATAGAAAAAAATATGACAATCGATAGTATTGCTTCTATTAAGAATATTATTATCAGTTATAAGTTACATCACATGGATAGTGATTTTTATCCTTCCGATTTACTTAGTCATCCTATGTTTGCTCAAATCTCTTACAAGAAGGATTCTTTTATCAGTTATTCATCAGAGTATTGTAAAATTAAATTAGCAGAAATGCTGGATGATCTAATTAAGTATGATAAGACTAATGATTTATTGCCAGTTTATTTTCATAGTTTAGATATTCCTTATATGGAATTTGATAACCGTTTTAAAGGAATTGATATTGCGTCTTTTTATGATTTTATTCATCACCGTTTAGTGCTTTCTTATACCAGTATTGATGCCTTTTATAAGTGTCAGTTTAAGTATTATTTGGATTATATTTTGAATATTAATAAATACGAAGAGAATTTTAATACTTTTATAGGAAGTTTGTTTCATTTTGTGTTATCGAGACTATATCAAGAGTCTTTCGATTTGGATAAAGACTATGAATATTATTTGAAAGATCGAACTTTTTCGGCAAAAGAGATGTTCTTTTTAAATAAATTAAAAAAAGAATTAAAAATAATCTGTGATAGATTGAAAGAGTTTAACCTGATGACTGGACTTACTCATGTGTTTACCGAGAAAAATATTAGTATTGATAAATCTGGAGATATTAGTGTTATTTTTAAGGGTATTATCGATAAAATTATGTATAAGGACTTTGATGGAAAAACTTTGGTTTCGGTTATTGATTATAAAACTGGATTTACCGATATTGATCTGTGTAATGTAGCATATGGTATGAGTATGCAGTTAGTGGTATACCTTTATTTGATAACCAAAAGCAATTTGTTTGAGAATTATAGTTTTGTAGGTTTTTATTTGCAGAGAATATTGAGTGGAGAAGTTAATATAGAACCGGGTAAGAGTTATATAGAAATGAAGAATCATAATCTTAGACTTTATGGATATTCTACTACTGATACTTTATCTCTTCAAAGATTTGATTCTACTTATGAAAATAGTGAATTTATTATGGGGATGAAGTATGGTAAAAATGGGTTTTATCGTTATTCTAAGGTTTTGTCTTTTGAACAGATGGATCAGCTAGTGGATTTGGTGGATGAAAAAATAGATGATGCAAAAGAGGCTATTTTAAAAGGAGAGTTTACTATTAATCCTAAAAAGTTAAGTAGTGATAAGGAAATTACGGGATGTAAGTTTTGTAAATATAAAGATATTTGTTTTAGAAAAAATGAAGATATCGTTTATTTAAAGAAATATACTGATTTAAGTTTTTTAAGTAAAGAAGGTGAAGATTATGCCTAAATGGACAGAGGAACAACAGTTAGCAATCGATAAGGATAAAACTAATATTATCGTTTCGGCTGGTGCTGGTAGTGGAAAGACTGCTGTATTAACAGCAAGAGTTATTAGGAAGCTTAAGAATCATGTTAATATTAATGAGTTATTGATTTTAACTTTTACGAAAAAGGCTGCTCATGAAATGAAAGAGAGAATTCGTCTTTCTATATTGGAAGATGCATCGTTAAAAGAGCAACTTAGTTATATTGATAGTAGTTATATTACTACTTTTGATTCTTTTGCTTTGTCTGTGGTGAAAAAATATCATTATCTTTTGAATATCAGTAAAAATGTAAAGATAGCTGATTCATCGACAATTTATCTTCAAAAAATGAAAATTATTGATTCTATTTTTATGGATTTGTATCATCAAAAAGATGATAGGTTTTTAACTCTTATTGATGATTTTACGATAAAAGATGATAAAGATATCAAAAAGTATATATTGGATATTAGTAATAAGTTAGATTTAAAATATGATAAGTTGGATTATTTAGATCATTATGTAGAAAATTATTATAGTGATGAGAATATGAATTCTATGCTTTTGGAATATCAGAATTTGCTTCAAGAAAAAATAAATAGTATCAATAATTTGCTTACTGAGTTTAGTAATTATGTGGATACTGACTATTTTTATGAAGTTTCTAATCTTTTTTCTTGTCTTTTGGCTAGTAGTAGTTATGATGAGGTAAAGAAACATATTTTAATAAAATTGCCTAATCTTCCTAAAAATTCAAGTGAGGAAGCAAAGAGTATTAAGAATAGAATAAGTAAGATTTTGGATCAAATAGAGAATTTAGTAAGATTTTCTGATTATCAAGAGTTAAAAGATAGTTTTTTAAGTACTAAGAATTATGCTTTTGTTGTTGTGGATATTATTAAAAAGTTGGATTTGCAATTGAATTATTTTAAGAACAATCATAATCTATATGAATTTACTGATATCAGCAAGATGGCTATTAAAATATTGAAGGAAAATGAAGAAGTAAAAAAAGAAATGAAGTCTTTTTTTAAAGAAATTATGATTGATGAATATCAGGATACTTCGGATTTACAGGAAGAGTTTATTTCGATGATCGAAAATAACAATGTTTATATGGTAGGAGATATTAAGCAATCTATTTATAGGTTTAGAAATGCTAATCCTTATTTGTTTAAGAGTAAATATGATAGTTATTCTCTCAATAATGGTGGGTTTAAAATTGATTTAACTAGAAATTTTAGATCTAGGTTAGAGGTTATTGATAATGTCAATTTGATTTTTTCTAAGCTTATGAATGATCATTTTGGAGGAGCTGATTATCAGAAGTCACATAAAATGATTTTTGGAAATTCTTCTTATATAGAGGAGGGAAAAACCGAACAAAATCACAATTTAGAAATTTTTCATTATGATTTTTCAAAATCTTTTGGATATACAAAAGAGGAAATCGAAATATTTATAATAGCTCAAGATATTAAGGAAAAAGTAGAGGGAAAGTATCAGATTTTTGATAAAGAGAAGAAAGTGCTTAGAGATGCTACTTATGGTGATTTTGCTATTTTGTTGGATAAATCAGTAAATTTTGGCTTATATAAAAAGATATTTGAGTATTTGAAAATTCCGATGACAAAGTATACTTCTACTAATATTACTGATGAAATCGAAATTATTTTAATCAAAAATATTTTAAAATTGATTATTAGTGTTAAACAGAAAAAGTATGATGTAGAGTTTAGGTATGCTTTTATGTCTGTTATTAGAAGTTATTTGTTTGAATGTAGTGATTCTCTTATTTTTGAGTATTTTCAAAAAGAAAATTTTCAGGATAGCGCTCTTATGAAATTAGTAGATAGCATTGCTTCTAGAGTCGATAGTCTTTCTCTTTTAGAAGTCATTACTTTGATTATAGATGAATTTTCTTTTTATTCTAAACAGGTGAAAATGGGGGATGTGAAAAATAGAATTAATAGAATCATGGCAATCGTAGATATTTTTAATAATTTAGCGGATATTGGCTATAGTATTTTTGATGCTTACCAGTATTTGGAGTTGTTGATTGAGGAAGGGTATAAGTTAGAAATTAAGGAGACCGATGTTATTTCGAATAGTGTTAAAATTATGACGATTCATGCTTCTAAAGGACTAGAGTTTCCTATTTGTTATTTTGCTTCTTTACATTCAGAATTTAATATAAAAGAGTTAAATGAGAAGTTTTTGTATAATCATAAATACGGTATGATAATGCCATATTTTAAAGAGGGAATAGGCAAGGTTTTTGTGAAAGATTTGTTAAAAGAGGAGTATATGAACGAGGAAATTAGTGAGAAAATAAGACTTTTTTATGTAGCTCTTACTAGAGCTAAGGAAAAGATGATTATGGTTAGTTCTTTTGATGATGATAATATAGTAGCTATGAATGAGTGTAGGAGCTTTTTGGATATGTTGTATTTGGTTAAAGACGATATTTCTCAATATATCCGAAATATTGATATCAATTCTATTTTTCTTACTAAGGATTATGATTTGATTAAAAAATATAATTACAAAGATAGTATCAAGGAAACGGATAGTAAATTGGAGATTCGTGATATTGTAATAACAGAAGAATTTGTGGGTCAAAATAGAATTTCTAAGAGAAGTGATAGTTTATTAGATAAAGATACGAAAGAAAAAATTGCTTTTGGTAAGTCTATTCATAAAGTATTAGAGTATATGGATTTTAAAAATTTCAATATTGAAGATTTGGATTTACCTCCTTTTTATAAAAATGGTATTTATCATTTTATGAAGATGATTCATAAAGATCAGCTTGTTCATGTTTATAAGGAGTATGAGTTTTCTTTTGAGAATGCCGGATTGTATGAACATGGTATTATTGATCTTATACTAGAGTATAATGATAGAATTATGATTATTGATTATAAATTAAAAAATATTGATGATGATGATTATGTTAAACAGATTATGAGATATCACTCCTATTTATCTACAAAAACCGATAAGAAAGTAGAGTCTTATTTGTTTTCTATTGCGGATTGTGTTTTAAAGAAAATAAAATAAAACATCAAAGTTGATGTTTTAAAGAAAGAAAGTAGGACTATCTTGATTGTTTATAGAGTTTTGCTTTGTTTTGATGTTGTGATCTTGCTTTGTTGATATGTTTTCTTCTTTTTTAGTAGTGTTTATATTGACACCATTATCTTTTACAGCTCCCATTACTCTAAATATGGTTTTGGCATTGTTGTATATTGGTTTTACCTGATAGATTACAGGAATTGCTTGATTTATGATGTTTAATGTTTTTTGGGTATTGTTTAAGATGGTTGACCAGTTAAATTTTGCTTTCCCAGCAAAAGAGGAAAGCCTATTAAACATGCTAGGTCTAGCATATCCATAGCTATAATATGGATAGAAATTATTATTATACAAAATACATCATTCCTTCACAATATTATATGTTTTTTAAAAAAAAAGTTTAAATAAAAAAGATGTTATGTTATACTATTTTTAGAGTAGTAATTTATAAAATAGAGGGGTGTATACTGATGAATGCAGATAGCGCTACTTTAGAAAAAACTCATTCTAAAGAAAATAAAAATATTATTAAAAATGTGTTGAAATTCATACCTAATTTGTTTACAAAGGCAGCACATGGTGCTTCTTTTTTGGTAGGGGTTATTAAAAAGGATCCTCGAGCTTTTCAGATTCAAAAAGCATCTGGTGATGAACTTTTAGAAGAGTTAAATAGAGTAAAACGTGATAGTAATGAGTATAAAAATCAAGCTGAAAAAGAAGAGGAAGAACGAATAGAAAAAGTTAAAAATCAAAAAATGATTTCTTATCGTTATAAGGTAAAGGATTCTAGTGGTAGGATTGTTTCTAATACTTTTGAAGCTCCTTCTGTGAATGATGTTAGAGTGTTTTTAACTAATGAGGGATATGAAGTAGTAGAAATTAAGGAAAGAAGTAAGTTCGATATTGATATCAACTTGGGTGGTAGAATCAAAAATGGAGATTTATCTTTTATGCTTACCCAACTTTCCACTTATATAAAAGCTGGTATTCCGCTTATTAATTCCGTTAGGATTTTAGCAAAGCAAACGACTAATGCTATGCATAAGAAGATACTGAACAAAGTCGTTTATGAATTAGTAATTGGAGAGAAATTTTCAGTAGCTTTAGAGAAACAGGATAAAGCTTTTCCAACTTTGCTTATTAACATGGTAAAAACCTCTGAGATGACTGGAGATTTGGCTGGTACATTGGATGAGATGGCTGCTTATTATACAGAGGTTGAAAAAGCAAGAAAGCAGATGATATCAGCTCTTGTTTATCCTTCGGTTATTTTGACGGTTGCTATCGTTGCTGTAGTATTCATTATCGTGTATGTTGTTCCTCAGTTTGTTGGTATGTTTGCTTCTAATAATGCTGAGCTTCCTGCTATTACAGTATTCATTATTAATGCCAGTGATTTTTTGGGTGCCTATTGGTGGGTATTGTTGTTGGCACTTGTTGCTCTTATTGTCATATACCGTTTGTTATATAAGAATGTTAAGGAATTTAGAAAAACAATGCAGACTTTTTTCATGCATTTACCGGTCATAGGTAATGTTATCATATATAATGAAGTATCGACTTTAACAAGGACTTTTTCTTCTCTTTTAAATCATAGTGTATTTATTACGGATAGTATGGAAATTCTTTCTAAGTTATCCAATAATGAAGTGTATAAAGAGATTATTAACAGAACTCTTATTACGCTTAGTAAGGGTGGAAAAATCAGTGATTCTTTTAAAGGTGAATGGGCATTTCCTGTTGTTGCCTATGAAATGTTAGTTACAGGGGAATCGACAGGGCAACTTGCACTGATGATGGAAAAAGTTGCAGATCATTATCAGGCTTTACATACAAATGCAGTTACTACTATAAAAAGCTTGGTTGAGCCGATTATCATTTGCTTTTTGGCAGTAGCAGTAGGTTTTATTATCATGTCTATTATATTGCCAATGTTCGATTTGTATGGTCAATTATAATTAAGGTGGTTTTATGGAGATTTATGTAGGAATTATCGTTTTTGTTTTTGGAACTTTACTTGGTTCCTTTTACAATGTTGTAGGTTATAGATTGCCTAAAGGGTTGTCGATTGTAAAGCCGGGATCTTTTTGTCCTAAATGTAATCATTCTTTAAAATGGTATGAATTGATTCCGGTTTTTTCTTTTTTAATCCAGAAAGGTAAGTGTCGTCAGTGTGGAGGTAGAATTTCCTTATTTTATCCTTTTATAGAATTATCTACGGGTATTTTGTTTCTTTTATCTTATTTATTATTTGGTCTTTCAGTAGAATTCATGATTTCTATTCTTATTTCTTCCTTTTTGGTAATTGTGATAGTAAGTGATGTGAATTATTTGATTATACCAGATGAGACGACTCTTTTCTTTTCTTTTTTAGCTCTTCTTATTAATTTTGTTTTTTATGGATGGAAAGAGGGCTTAGAGTCTATTTGCTGTGGGATTTTTCTTTTTGTGGTCATGTATTTTATTATGCTTTTGGGAAATAAATTATTTAAAAAAGAAAGCCTTGGTGGTGGAGACATTAAATTGATGTTTTTTGTAGGGTGTGTTTTGTCTGTCACTAATGGATTGTTTGCTATTTTCTTGTCTAGTTTATTGGCTTTGCCGATATCTATGTATGTATATGTAAAAAAGAAGAGTAGATTAATTCCTTTTGGACCGTTTATTCTTTTAGCAACTCTTGTTATATTTTTACTAGATATTGATATCTTTGCTATTTTAATTGGATAATAAAACCTATTTTCAGGTCTTTTTATTTTTCCTTATTATTGTTATAATTAGCTAGGTGATGTACATGGATAAAATTAATTTTAATTTAGAAAAAAATGAAATGGATTTAAAGGTGAGATTTCAAAAGGCTAAGGAGAATAAGAGTTTTTGTGAGGTTATTAAAACTCTTGATTTGAGTGAGGAAGTATTGAGGAAATATACAACGTCTTTAGAAGAGGCTTCTAGGGAGTTTGAAAATTGTAAAAAATGCAGTGGAATTCATGATTGTAAAAATAACATTGAAGGCTCTTTTTTATCACCTAAAAAGAATGGATATGGTATTGTTTTTTCCTATGTAGATTGCCGATATAAAAATAAAGAAAAATATAAAGAAAATGTTTCTATTTTTGATTTGCCTAAGAGATTGAAGGATGCTTCTATGTCTAATATATATAAGAATAAGGATCGAGTGGAGATTATAAAAAAGATAATGGCCTTTCGTTCTTTGTATCTCGATGGTAAAAATCCAAAGGGGATTTATCTTTATGGAAGTTTTGGAGCAGGAAAGTCTTATTTAATAGCGGCCTTATTTAATGAGTTGGCTAAGGATAATGTTAAAAGTGTTATTGTTCATGTTCCAGAGCTAATTAGATCTATTAAAGAATCCTTCGATCATGGAGATTATGCTTTAAAGTTTGATCTTATTAAAAATGTTCCCCTTTTATTGTTAGATGATATTGGTGCGGAATATTTAACTGCATGGGCAAGAGATGAGATTATAGAACCTATTTTACAATATCGTATGGACCAAGAGTTGCCGGTTTTCTTTACTTCTAATTATGATTTTAAGCTATTAGAAAAACATTTTACATTAGAAAATGATCGACTTAAGGCCAAAAGAATTCTAGAAAGAATTTATCAAGTTTCTGAGCCTGTGGAACTAATTAGTAGAAATTTAAGAGATGAATAAGGAGGATGTATGAAAAGAGTAATTCTTTTATTGTTTGTTTTGTGTTTGGTATGTGGATGTACTAAAGAGAAGGATAATTATAAAGAAAAAATTAAAGAAATCGATTGTAAGGAAGAAGAACAATTGCTTGTAGATGGTGCTATTTTAATTGATGTAAGATCTAGTGGTGAATTTGAAGAGTCACATTTAGATGGTGCTATTAATATAGAGTATGGGATTATAGAAGAGGAGATTATGTCAGTTACCACGGATAAGAAAGCAAAGATTATTGTTTATTGTCAAAGTGGAAAAAGAAGTAGTATTGCAGCAGAGGCTTTGGTAAATATGGGATATTCTAATGTGTATGATTTAGGAAGTATCGATAATTGTTCTGTGTAATCTTTTGTATCATGTCGTGTCAGTATCGATGAACATATTGACTTTTTCTTCTTTTTTTTTTAATATGATATTGTTAGTATGGAGGATTTATGGAAGTGTTGTTTAGAAGAGCAGTTTTAGAGGATGTTTCGGAAATTATAGATTTATGTAATGAGTGTTTTGATGAAAAAACGGAACTTTCCCATGCCCAAGAAATTTTTAAAGAGAGTTGTCATGATAAAAACCAAATTTATTTAGTTGGATTATTGAACGGAAAAGTAATAGCTCATGCAAAGATTACTGTAATTCCTACTATTTATAAAAGTATGGGAACGTTTGCTATTTTAAATCATGTTTGTGTGAAAGAAGAGTATCGACGTCATAATATTGCCACTTTGATGTTAGAAGAAATAGAAAAAATCTGTAAGGAAGCTGGATGTGTATCGATGAAATTGTGGTCAAAGAATTTTCGAATACCGGCGCACGTTTGTTATAAGAGGTTTGGATATGAACCGGTGGATGCTACTTTTTTTTCTATGGATTTAGTGGAGGAGCAAAATGAATATTGATAGAATTTATATTGGTGGTTGGTTTCAAAGAACTACTCTTCAACTTTCTGAGATATACGATTTTTTACGATATGGTACTTCCGAGTTAAATCTAGATAAAAAGAAACTTTTAAAGTTACGTACTGAGCTTAATGTTGTAGAGGTAAAATACAAGGTGGATGGTCTTGAGTATTTGTTGTTTTCTACTTCAGATCATGTCAATGTAAAAATTTTGGAAGATGGTCTTATTGTGTTGAGTTATGAAAACTCCAAAGAGTATTCTTTGTTTAAAGATATTGAGCATTTAGCACAATATTATGAAGAGAAGTTGTCTGTGGCTCTTAATTATCTATTTAGTTTAGGTGCTCCTGTTCCTAAAGAGCTTGCTAATGTTGAGACAGTATATCCGTATTTTATCGTATTAAATAATGAGTCAAAAGAAAATATTGACGAAATACTTTCTAAAACAGAAAAAGAGAAATATTTTGAATTTAGTAATATGAATTATGATGTGATAAGAGGAAATAAGTACTATTTTATCAATAATAAAAATCAAAGTATAAATCAAGTGGAGAGGTATGTTGAAGAACAAATATTTATCCGAGAATTTAAAGGTCAACTTCATAGGTATTTGAATCTTCATAGAATTATTTGGGAGAAAATTGCCGAGGTAAAAGAGAATGCTAATATCAGTGGAAAGGATATTATTAAATTGAATTCTAAAATAGATGGCTACTCTAAGACGATTAACTTGATAGATGGTAGAATTAATCAGATGAGTGCTTATTTAAAGACAAGAGAAAAAATTGCAAAATCAGATGAGCATTTGAGTGAGTCATTAGAGCTTATTGGTTATCGATATGAAACTTTAGGAAATACGCTTACTTATGTGCAGCATTTGTTGGAGATGACACAAAATTATGTTGAATCTGCCAAGAGATTATTCGATGGTCTACAATCTGATGTAACTGCTAAATCAGTAAATAACTTGACTATTGTAACATCGATGGGAGTTGGTGCTTCACTGATTGGTTTATTTACTGAAGGCGCACCAACATTTTCGATGTTTGGGGTGGCTTATTTCTTCTTTTTAGCAATTATTGGTTATTTAGTTAATAAGATTATGAAATATATATCACAAAATAGAAAATATCAGATATCAGATATTGAATATGATAAAAATATTGGTAAATAAGTTGTATAGAAGGAAATGGTTCAGTAATTTGCTCTTTCTTTTTTTTATTGGAAATTTGATTCGTGAAAGATTAAAATTTCCAATCTGTTTTTGGTATCAATGGTGGGATTTCAGTCGAAAATTATAATGACTTTTCACATGATAAAAAAATAAAGATAGGGGAAGGTTACAAAGAAAATTTTAAATTGTGCTAATAAAAAAGTAAGGACTTTTATTTTTCTACTGTTCTTACTTTCTATTTTTTTATTCTACTGTAACGGATTTTGCTAAGTTTCTAGGTTTATCGATATCACATCCGCGTATACTAGCAACATGATAGGCAAGAAGCTGTAAGGGAATTATGGCAAGTATCGGAAGTAATAATTCATTTTTTTCTGGTATTAAAATGATTTCCTCGGTATCAGCAATCTTTTTTGTTGAAATTATTATACTATAGGCTCCTCTTGTTTTTACTTCTTTGATATTATTGATTGTTTTATCAAAAGTACTATTTTTGGTCAATATGGAAATTACCGGTGTATTTTTTTCTATTAATGAGATTGTTCCGTGTTTTAGTTCTCCCGCTGGATAAGCTTCACTATGAATATATGATATTTCTTTTAGTTTTAGGGAGGCTTCTAGAGCAATTCCATAATCGATATTTCTTCCTAGAAAGAATACATTCTGGTGTTTTGCAATTATTTTTGCCATTTTTTCATATGAACTATTTAAGATGGTGTCTATATCGGAATCCATATTAGATAATTCATTTAATCTTTCATTTAAAAATTCTTTGGTAAAATACTTTTTTTCGTATCCTAAATATAATGTAATTAAAACTATGATAATTAATTGTGCTAGGAAAGCTTTGGTAGTGGCCACAGCAATTTCTGGTCCAGCTTTTGTGTAGATAGCATAATCGACTTCTCTTGCAATACTACTTTCTTCTACATTAATAATTCCTAAAGTATCGATATTTTTTTCTTTTACTTTTCTAACACAAGCAAGGGTATCGGCTGTTTCTCCGGATTGTGATATAAATATTGCTAAACTTTCATTGTCTAAAAAATTATTTTTATATCTATATTCACTTGCTACTTCTACGTTCACGGGGATGGAAATATGTTCTTCGATTAAATATTTGGCAATTACTCCAATGTGATATGCACTGCCACATGCTACTATATCAAATTTCTTGTATTTTTTTAGAAAAGATAAATTTTGAATCAATTGATCTATATCATTATAATCTTTCACTATTCTTTTTATTACGTCTTTTTCCTCAAAGATTTCTTTCAGCATATAATGAGAAAAGTCTCCCTTTGTAGAAGAGTTTTTATCTCCATTAAAGGTTAATACTTTTTTATTTATTGTTTCTAGGGTATCATTCTTGAAATCGATTTTATCTTTTGATAATATGGCAATTTCATTTTCATCTAATATATAGTACTGGTTTGTATAATTTAAAATGGCTGGAATGTCAGATGCTATGAAAGAAGCATCATTGCTTTTGGCAATGATTAATGGATTATCCTTTCTAATAGCAAAAATCTTGGAAGGAATATCTTCACATAATATGGCTAGTGCATAGGATCCTGTTAATCTTTTTTTCGTCTTTATGATCGATTTTAAAATATCTTGTGATTCTTTATAGTATTTGTCTAGTAATACAGCAATGGTTTCACTGTCTGTCTGTGATATAAAATGATATCCTTCTTTTTCCAATTCTTTTTTTAATTGTTCATAATTTTCGATAATGCCATTATGAACGATTGTTATTTTCCCACTAGAGTGAGGATGTGCATTTATTTTATCTGGAATTCCACAAGTTGCCCATCTGGTATGAGCTATACCAATGTTGCTAGAAGTAGATAAGTTTAAAATCTTTTCTAATTTTTCTATTTTTCCTTTTTCTTTTGCAACTTCTATTTTTTGATTTTTAAAATAGGCAATGCCAGAAGAGTCGTATCCTCTGTATTCCAATGCTTTAAGTCCAGTAATTAACACTTTCAAAGCATTTTTCTTTTCTCCTACATAACCGATAATTCCACACATAAATATCTCCTTTATTCTCTTTTTATTGAAATCTCTTTTATTAATATTCCTTCGATGTTTTTATTAACATCTAGTATCAAATGTTCGAAAGAAAAAATTCTTTCTAGTAGTATTGGCTTGTTGTTGGGTGAATTTTCTTTTTACTATATTCACTTTAGAATATTATATTCTAAAAAGAATAAATTGAAAATGTTTGTATAGTAAATAATAGAAATTTGGAACGTTTTTTTATTTTTTCCTATTCTTTTTTTGTTAGGGATTAACCATATATTATAAGAATCTTTTTTTAGGTACCTGTTATAGAAGCGTTTTTTTGCTGAAAAAAGACAATTCATGTAGTAAAATGATGATATAAAATAAGAGAGGGTCAAGTATATGAAGTTAGAAAGAAATACAAACAAGTATTCGAGTGTGGGGGCCACTTTACTAAACTAAAAGAATGTAAACAAAATAATAGTGGGTTTACATTAATAGAAATCATTGGAGTAGTAATTATATTAGGGATATTAGCTATTATTGCTGTACTTTATATCACTAAGAATATGGAAAATTTTAGGGATGATTATTATGTTAATATAGAAAATACTTTATTATCATCAGGGCAAGAATTTTATACAGATAATAGAAGATATATTCCTACTAAGTTTTTAGGGTCTTCAAAAGTGAGTATTAATACACTTGAAAGTGAAAATTATATAGATGAAGTATTAGATTATGAAGGGAATAGCTGTAATAAAGATAGTTATGTCATTATAATTAAGAAGTCAAAGACAGAATATGATTATCATCTTTGTCTTGTTTGTGAAGGGGATGACTATGATAATACCGATAAGAATGAGTGTGATAGTTCGTGGGCA
>CASFCU010000022.1 GCA_949293285.1 uncultured bacterium | reverse complement strand
ACGAGAGGACCGGGATGGACCTACCTCTGGTGTATCTGTTGTAACGCCAGTTGCAGCGCAGAGTAGCTATGTAGGGAATGGATAACCGCTGAAAGCATCTAAGCGGGAAGCCAACCTCAAGATGAGTTTTCCCATTTTTTATAAAGTAAGATCCCAGAAAGACTATCTGGTTGATAGGCTGGAGATGGAAGCATAGTGATATGTTGAGTTGACCAGTACTAATAGATCGAGGATTTAATCATATTTGTTTATTTGATTAGATCAAACACATTATCTAAGTTTTCAGAGAACTATTTCTCTAATATTTATTGGTGACAATAGCTAAGAGGATACACCTGTTCCCATCTCGAACACAGAAGTTAAGCTCTTATACGCCGAAGATAGTGTATGCAAAAATAGGTAGTTGCCAATATTTTTTTTTTGCAAATTTTCCACAAACATGTGGATTTTTTTTATACCAAAAATTATAAATAATATTTTATAAACATCTCCTTTAAATCATCAAATTTGGTAAATCTTTACAGATTTTCTCGATAAAAGGTTGAATTAGATATTTTTTTTTTGCTATAATAATTTTGGTGATATGAATGGAATATAAAATAACTACAAGAGATGAAAGAGAAACAATTCAGATTGCTCAAAATCTTGAATCAGAAAAATTTGAAAATATGATTATATGTCTTGAAGGAGATCTTGGAAGTGGAAAAACTATATTTGCCAAAGGTTTTGCTCAAGCACTTGGAATAGATGAAAATATAACCTCACCAACTTTTAATATAATTAAAGAATATGACTCTGGTGAGATGCCACTTTACCACATGGATGTTTATAGATTAGATGGAAAAGTGGACGGCATTGGAATAGAAGAATACTTTCAAAAAAATGGCATTGTGATTATTGAATGGGCGGATACAATAAAAGCATATTTACCGGATGAAAGATTGGATATTAAAATTAAAGTTATTGATGAAGATACCAGATTATTGATTTTTACTCCGCATGGCCAAATTTATGAAGAAATTTGTGAGGCTATACTATGAAAATCTTATATTTAGATACTTCATCAAGTTTTTTGTATACAGCAATTTTGGATGATTCTATAGTTATCGATGAAATAAAGGAAAAATTAGAAAAAGATTTATCTACATTTACATTATCTTACATTAACAACATGCTTAATATCCATGGCTTAAAATTAGATGATGTGGAAAAAATAATTGTCGTAAATGGTCCCGGTTCCTTTACTGGAATCAGAATTGGTTTAACAATTGCTAAAACGATTGCCTGGGCAAAAAAAATTCCCATTATTCCTATTTCTAGCCTTGAGGCAATCACTTTATCCACATACAATACACAAGTCGATTATATAGTACCAATAATAGATGCAAGAAGGAATTTTGTTTATTCTGCAATATATGATGCAAAAAACAAAAACTTTATATTAAAGGAGCAATATATAAATTTAGATACTTTAAATGCCGCACTGGAAAACTTAGCTGGAAAAATCTTATTTGTGACTAATGATGATGTGAATACTAAATATGAAAAAATAAAATATATACCTGATATACGAACTATAGTTGACGAAGTAAAGAACAAACCTCCAGTAAATCCTCATTTAGTAGATGCTAATTATTTAAAATTAACAGAAGCAGAGGAAAATTATGATCATTGAAATAACCAAACATGACACTGAACTAATCAAGGAGTTGGAAAATAAATTTTCAACTATTTTTTCATCTAGTAACAAAATAATAGATGACATGAAAAATAATATTTTTAGTAAATACTTTATTTATCTTCAAGAAAGTAATATAATAGGGTTCATTAACTATTATGACATATATGACAGATTTGAAATTGCAAATATTTTTGTTCTAGAAGAATATAGAAATAATAAAGTAGCTTCTAAATTGATGGAACACATTATAGCATTAGGTGAAATAAAAAAAATTACAAATATAACACTAGAAGTAAAAAAAGATAATATTTATGCAATAAAATTATATAAAAAATATAATTTCGAAACAATAGCATTGCGTAAAAGATATTATAATGGAATAGACGGATTATTAATGGAAAGAAAGATGGTACAGAAATGAAAGATATGTATATATTAGCTATTGAAAGTAGCTGTGACGAAACGAGTTGTGCAATCGTAAAAAATGGCAATGAAGATATTTCTACCGTAGTTTTATCCCAAATTGATATACACACAAATTTTGGAGGTGTTGTTCCAGAAATAGCTAGTAGACAACATTTAAAAAATATTACTATAGTCATTGAACAATGCTTAATAAATGCAAAAATGAAAATGGAAGATATCGATGCAATTGCAGTAACCTATGGACCTGGATTAATTGGTTCATTACTAGTTGGATTAGAAGCAGCTAAAACACTTTCTTTAATTTATAACAAACCTTTAATACCAATTAATCACATAGCAGGACATATATATGCTAATAATTTAACAAAAAAAATGGAATATCCTCTCATATCATTAGTAATTAGTGGCGGTCATACAGAATTAATCTACATGGAAGATGAATATAAATTTGAAAAATTAGGAGGAACATTGGATGATGCAGTAGGTGAATGTTATGACAAAGTAGCACGTGTCATTGGAATAGGGTATCCTGGTGGACCAATAATAGACAAACTATCTCAATTGGGAGAGCATGAATATCACCTACCTTTACCACTAAACGACAATAGCTACAATTTTAGCTTTAGTGGACTAAAAAGTGCAGTAATAAACTTAGCACACAATACCCAACAACGCAAAGAAACATTAAATAAAGAAAACTTAGCCAAATCCTTTCAGGATGTAGTAGTTGAAGCAATTTCAAAAAAAACAATGAAAGCTTTAAAAGACAAAAATGTGAACCGATTAATCATAGCAGGCGGAGTAGCAGCCAATAAAGCTCTTAGAAATAAGTTAAAAGAGTTGTGTGAAAAAGAAAAAATTGATTGCAGCTTTCCAGACTTAAAATATTGTACTGATAATGCAACAATGATCGGTGCAGCAGCCTATTTTGCTTATAAAAATGGAAAAATAGCAACTATAGAATTGAATGCAAAATCGAATGAGACTTTAGTATAAAAGGAGGAATTATTATGAGTGATATCAAAAAAGATTCTTTGAATAAAAAAATAAGTATAAAAAATAAAAAAGAAGCAGTAAAAGCATTGAATAAAAATAATAAAACTAAAAAAACCAAAAAAAATAATATTTCAAAGAAAAAAATAAGCACTTATAATAAAAAAAACATAGCACCAAAAAAAACAAAAGAAGAAATATCTAACACTGAGAAAAAAACAAAAAATATAAAAGAGAAAACGCCTAATACTAAAAAAGTCCCAAAAAAAATAAAAGAAAGTAAGATAGAACAAAAGAAGAATAAAGAAGTAAATACAAAAATAAAATCCGTTACAAAAAAAACAGAAAAAGACAAAATATTTAATAAGATAAGCACGAAGTTAAAAGACAAGATTTTTGAAGAAGTAAATGATGAACAAATAATCAACGAAAAAAAAGATAAAAAAAATCAAAAAAAGATAAAATGGATCATATCGTCAGTAATCATTCTTTTAACGTTAGCAATTATAACTATATTCTTAACATGTAATCAAACAATTAAAAAAAGCTTAACAATATACGAAGAATACACAATTGGTCAAAAAGTAGTACTTAATGATAATTCAACATGGTATGTAATAGAAGATAGTGGAAAAAAAGAAGAAACCGTTAAATTACTTAAAGAAACACAAATTGACATAAACGGTGATGGAATATTTGATAACAATGATAAAAAGAAATTTTCTTCGACTGGTAAAGAAGAATATGACATAACTGACAAAGATAGTGCAGCATATTACCTCGAAAATGAATATAAAACATATATGAACCAAAAGATAGGACCCATAAAATCAATATCTTTAATTACTTCTAAAGAATTTGTAAATGCAAGAAATCATATGGGATATAATTATGAATGGACAGAAGGAAATTGGTTAGCAAATGATGCCTTAGGAACATGGTGGATTAACACTTCACAAAATGGAAAAATATATGCTGTAAGCAAAACAGGAAGTTATAAACTATATAGCTCTGCAAAAATAAACTATATAAGACCAGTAATTACCATAGATAAGAATCTAATATCTGTAAAAGACTAGACAAATACATAATTTTATTGTATATTTCTAATTACTGGGAAAAGTTACAACTCGAATGAAAACAATATAAACGAACTAGATACTATGCAAGTTCGTTTTTTGGCGTTTAGGAGGTAATAATGAACTTATCGGCAAAACAGATAGAAAAAGAGAAAAAATACTTAAGTGATACATTAAAAATAGTCAGAGAAAAAATTTCACAACTGGGTCAAGAATTGTATGAAAAAGAAGAAAAAATAATGGAATTTAAAAAATTTATTTGGGATAGCAAAACGGATATGGATAAAACAGAAATGAAAGTAATGGTGAATGCCAGTGATTTAGAAATAGCTTTGGCAACTTATAAAAGTAATTACTTACAAAAACTCTATCGTATTCAAAACAATCCCTACTTTGGTTTTCTAGCATTTAAAGAAGAAAATGAAGAAAAAAACATTTATATTGGCATAACTCATATCGAAGATGAAGAACAAGAAAAGATTTTAGTATACGACTGGAGATCACCTATTTGTTCAATGTTTTATGATTATGAAATTGGAAAAGCAAAATATTTAGCCCCAAGTGGAATCATTGAAGGAGAAATAACAAAAAAAAGACAGTTTACCATAAAAGATGGAAAATTAATCAGAGTTTTTGACAATAATATCAATATTGATGATGAATTACTTCAAGAAGTTTTAACAACACAAGCTAATGATAAAATGAGAAATATAGTTAACACAATTCAACAAGAACAAAATGCCATAATTAGAAATATAACAGATAAAAACTTAATAGTACAAGGAATAGCCGGAAGTGGAAAAACATCTGTAGCACTTCATAGAATAGCTTTTTTACTATACAAAATTGAAAATTTAAATTCAAATAATGTACTAATATTTTCACCTAATCAAATCTTTACGGAATATATATCAAATGTATTACCAGAATTAGGGGAAAATAACACCTTGCAAACAACATTCAATGACTTTTTAAACATGAATCTAAAAGAATTTCAAGCTGTGGAATCTTTTACGTCATTTGTAGAAAGATACTATAAATATCAAGAAATAAACAAGCAATTAGTAAAATACAAACAAAGTGACAAAATAATAGACGATTTAAACCGATTCATAGAACAACTATTAGACAAAATAATGTTCACACAAGATATCATAACTCATGATTTTGAAATATCTGTACATACTTTAAATAATTTATTAAAAAACAGATATCAAAAACTTTTTTTGATGGAAAGGTTAGAAGCAATATCAGAAAAGATATGTAGAGATTTTTATAATGGAAAACACACCAAAAAGAAAACCATATTATCATTACTAAAAAAATCTCTAAATATAAAAATAAACTATAAGGAAATATTTGAACAATTTTTTCATTCACAAGTATTTAAAAAAAGCTTTGGTCAGAATATAGCAGATATTGAAATCACGAATGCAGTAAATAAAAAAGAAATAAAGTACGAAGATGCTTGTATTTTCGTGTATATAAAAGGTCTATTAGAAGGATTTTCTTATCGAGGTCTCATCAAAGAAATCGTAATAGATGAAGCCCAAGACTATAATAGATTGCAATATATTCTGATAAAAAAAATATTTAAAAAGAGTAATTTTACGATACTAGGAGATATAAATCAAACAATAAATCCATATTATAAATATGATTCATTAGAAACATTATCAAATATTTTTGACAATGGTATTTATTTAGAATTAACTAAAACTTATAGATCCACCCCTGAAATAATTGAATATACAAATAAAATACTAAATTTAAAATATATATCTGCCATAAGAAGGGAAATAAATAGACCAGTTCTGTTTAGAAAAGAGGAAAACAATTTAAAAACTCTTTTAATAAATGACATAAAAATGTTAAAAAAAGAAAAATTCACTATTGCTATCATAACTAAAACAGATGAAGAATCAGAAAAAATATACGAAATGATAAAAGAAGATATAAAAGAAATAAATCTATTAACTATGGCAACAAAAAAATTTAATAAAAAAATGGTAGTGATACCATCTTATATTGCTAAAGGACTAGAATTTGACTCTGTTATTGTATATACCAAAGAAGAAAATAAATATCAAGAAAATGAAAAAAATCTTTATTATGTGGCATGCACCAGAGCTCAACATCAATTAATAGTATATAATCAAACTTAAAACTCATATTTAGCATTTACTTCTGGTATATTCCAATTCAAACCAGACACGTAAGATAAACAGAATAAAGTGTCGAGATCACATTTTTTATTTTTATATAAATAGTCTATTACATCAATAATTAAATCGGTACATCGATCAATTGCAATATGATATAATTCATCGAAAGAATATGTATATTCTCTTGAAATATCATAAGGATAATGCCAAATAGCATGATTATCGTTTAAATATCGAGAAGCCTGCTTTGGAATAAAACTATAAGATAAAAACTTTGAATTTAAAATTTTCTTTCCACTAAGAGAATCAAACAAGGCATAAAAGTATTTTTTATATCCGTAAGGATCATAACGTAAAACTCTAAAAGTGTTTTTCATATCTTGAATACTTTTCAAATAATGCTTATCAAAATTTTTAAATTCAAAAATATTAAAAAAAACTTTGTTCATTGTATTTTTTAATTCTATATTAAATTTATTTACTTTGAAAATCTCTTTATGTACCTTAAACTTCTTTGCTTTAATACCATGTTTTTCTAACATATAAATATCTATAAAAGTTTCCATTTCGTGATGTTTTGCATTATATCTATAAGTATTTTTATCTTTGACATTTAATCTGCCGCATTTGTATTCAACATAGGGGTGAATAGAAGAATCTAATACGTAATGGGTAATAAGACCATATAAAAACGTCATAACCTCAATATTATCTGTTAAGTTATTATCTTTTATATAATGGATTAAAAAAGAAAAAAACTCATTACTTTTTGTATGATGGAACACGCCTGCAAATTTTCTTTTAATAACACTATCTTTTTTAATAGGGAAATAAATATTATAAAAATTAAAAGAATCCATACTTTGAGAAAATACCTTTAAAAAATCTACATCATAAATAATCTTTCTTTTTTTTTCCACTTTTTTCATAACATCATTAGCAAAATAAAAGTGGGTAATAGTTCCAGCCATATTTACACCTCTTTCACAAAATTATATCACACATTTCACTAGTTTTTCATTTTATTATATTAATATTATGATATACTTATTTATGGTGATAGTATGAAGAATAAGCAGTTCAAAAACCTAGATGAACAAATCGAAATATTTAAGTATAAAAAAATGGTAATAAACAATGAAGAATATGCAAAAGAAGTCTTATTAAGAGAAAATTATTTCTTCTTAAGTGGTTATAGACATTTATTCTTAGATCCCAAAAACCCAAAATTCTATTTAGAAGGAACTACTTTTGAAGAGTTATATAGTTTATTTCTTTTTGACAGACAATTTAGAAATATAATCTTTAAAAATCTTTTAATTGTAGAAAACAATGCAAAATCGATTATATCATATCAACTTTCTAAAAAATATGGTTATAAAGAAAATGACTACTTAAAACCAAATAATTTTGATATGTCACCAGAAAAAAGTAGACAAGTAAATGATTTAATCAAGAAAATGAAAAGACAAATTAGAGTGAATGGTTCACAACATACTGCAACGCTTCATTATATAAGCAATTATGGGTATATTCCATTATGGGTATTAGTAAAAGTTTTATCATTTGGTATTATTAGTGAATTTTATTCCATATTAAAAATGGATGATAGAGTAGCCATAGCTAAAATATATAACATTGAAGTAAATGATTTAACAAATTATTTGTCTTTACTTGCCAACTATAGAAACGTATGTGCTCATGAAGATATACTTTTTGAAAACAAAACACAAAGGGCAATAAATAATACAGTTTATCACACATTGTTAGGTATTAAAAAAGTAGATGGAGAATATGTGGAAGGGAAAAATGATTTATTTGCTCTTCTAATTATATTAAGACAAGTGTTAAGAAATGAAGATGTTAAAAATTTAATACTAGAAATTAAAAGAGCATTGGAAAATTTAAAACTGAACTTACATACAATCACAATTGAAAAGGTATTAGATAGAATGGGATTCCCACATAATTGGGAAGAAATTGCAAATATAGAAAAGAGGTAATGTTAAATATGAAAAATAAAATTTTGACTTTTATTACAGTATTAGTAGCATTTTTATCAGGAGCAGGATTAGTTTATCTCATCATAGGAGAACCGTTTTCTAGTAATACGAGTAATAATTTAAACAATGCAGATATCAATTATAATAGTTGTAGCAATTGCATGAGCGGGACTATGGTAGTAAATAACGAGGGAATAACACAATCTGTTAATAAAATATATGATTCTGTAGTAATGGTTAAAAATTATAAGCAAAATACTTTAATAGGTACTGGAAGTGGATTTGTCTATAAAAAAGATGATAAATATGGATATATCATGACAAATCAACATGTAGTAGATGAAGGAAATGCGGTTAAGATTCTCTTTGCCAGTGGAACAACCGTAGATGGAGAAGTTTTAGGTGGAGATGAATATTTAGACATTGCTGTAATTAGGGTAGATGTAGCAAGTATCATATCAGTAGCAACTATCGGATCAACAGAAGAATTGAGCCTAGGGGATACCGTATTTACTGTTGGAACGCCCGTTGATGAAAATTATTTTAATTCCGTTACTGGTGGATATATTTCTGGCCTTGACAGAAAAGTAACAGTAAGTGTAAATACCACTGCAGATTGGGTACAAGAGGTAATTCAAATCGATGCCGCAATCAATCCGGGAAATAGTGGAGGACCACTTGTTAATTTTAATGGAGAAGTAATAGGAGTAACCTCATTGAAACTAGTAGATTCAGATATTGAAGGAATGGGATTTGCTATTAAAATAGAAGATGCTATGAAACACGTAGAGGACCTAGAAAAAGGAAATAAAATAGAAAGGCCGTTACTAGGAATCACACATGTCAATGTCACAGAAACTTATGCATTAAGACAATATGGAATATCTCTTAATTCGAGTATAACACGAGGAATTGTTATCATATCAGTAGAAGAAGGATCTAGTGCAGATAAAGCAGGATTTCAAAAAGGTGACGTGATTATCAAAGTGAATGACGATGACGTAACAAATACGGCATACTTAAAATATCTACTATATAAATATAACGTAGGAGATACCGTTGAAATGACATATATAAGAGATAATGAAACAAAGACAACCAAAGTAACATTGACAGAAGCAGCTAGTTAGTTATATAGTATAACTATACAAGGAACATACAAATAGAAAAGATGTGATCTAATGAAACTCAAAAAAAATACATTCATACAAGGAGCCTTTATTGCCACACTTGGAATAGTAATAAGTAAAATATTAGGAATTATTTACGTAATTCCTTTTTATGCTATTATAGGAGATCAAGGTGGAGCTCTATATGGATATGCTTATAATATTTATTCAATCTTTTTAGGAATATCTCAAGCTGGTCTTCCCCTTGCCATGAGCAAACTAATAAGTGAATATAATACGTTGGGATATTATGAAACGAAAGAAAAAATTTACAAGGTAGGAAAAATATTCTTAAATGTTCTAGGAGTTTTATGCTTTTTAATACTATTCATATTTGCTCCACAAATAGCAGATTTAATAATTGGGGGAGTAACAGACGGAAATACACCAGAGGATATTATCTTTGTAATAAGGATAATCTCAACGGCAATATTAGTAGTACCAATATTGAGTGTTTCTCGAGGATATTTACAAGGTCATAAATTTATTTCTCCAACACCGATAAGTCAAATTATTGAACAAGTAGTAAGAGTATTAATTATAGTAATAGGAAGTTATTTAATGTTAAAAGTCTTCCATTTGCCACTTAGAACAGCAGTAGGATGTGCAGTATTTGCAGCAACGATAGGAGCACTTTGTTCCTATTTATATATAAGATCTAAAATAAAACAAAATAAAGAACAACTAGTATTAAAAAGTAGTAAAAAAGAACCAAATCTAACTACAAAAGAAATTTTAAAGATGCTTGTAATTTATGCAGTACCATTTGTAATGATCGACTTATTTAGGTCAATATATAATTCAGTTGACGTAATCACACTGGTAAAAACACTAGTAAATAACTTCGGATACGCAACAAAAGATGCTGAAACTGTAATGAGTGTTATATCGACATGGGGCTTGAAATTAAACATGATTATTATATCGATTGTATCAGGAATAATGACAAGTTTAATTCCAAATTTAACGAGCAGTTTTGTAAAAAAAGATATGAAAGATGTAAATAAAAAGATAAATCAAACACTGGAAATTATTCTTTGTTTAGCACTACCAATGACAATCGGATTAAGCTTTATAACAACTCCAGTATGGAATGTCTTCTATGGTGCATCAACTTATGGAGCTATCACATATAGATACTTAGTATTTGTAGCCTTTGCAACAACCTTATTTACGGCAACCACTACGACAATGCAACTTTTAAAAGAATATAAGGTGGTATTATTCACCTTAATAGTTGGATTTCTAATTAAGAGCACCCTAAACATTCCATTAATGCATTTATTCAATGAATTAAATATTTATCCTTTTTATGGTGCTATAACAGCAACAATATTAGGATTTATAACCTCTGCAATTATATCTTCTATCCATATTAAAAGAAAATTTGGAATAAATTATCAACCAACATTTAAAGCTTTAAAAAATATTATAATAGGAGTTATTATCATGTTAATAGTAATGTATATTACTACCTATATCATTCCGTTACAAGTAGAAGGAAGACTGTTATCATTTATTATTGCAGTAGTATATGCAATCATAGGAGGAGCAGCATACCTTTTCTATATGTACAAAAGTAAAACCCTAGAAAATGTATTTGGAAAACAGTTTCTTAACAAAATAAAAGCAAAATTACGAAAGGCAAAATAAGGAGAATGAAATGAAATTCAAAATTTTAACAGAAGAAGAATTTAGAGATTTTTCGACAATGCATGAACAAGAAAGCTTTCTGCAAACGGTAGAAAATGGAAATCTAAAAAGAGAACTCGGAAATATAGTTCATTATGTTGGTGTTTCAAATGGTAAAAAAATTGTTGCAGCAACACTATTATTAGAAGAAAAATCTGTACTTAACAAAAAAACGTTTTATGCACCAAGAGGGTTCTTAATTGATTATAACAATATAGAACTCTTATCGTTCTTTACAGAAAACCTAAAAAAGTTCATAAGAAAAAGAAAAGGCTTTATGTTAACAATTGACCCCAATGTAATATATAGAATTAGAACGAGTGATGGAGAAATCATAAACGATGATAAAGAAAGAAACGATAGCATCATTTGCAACCTAAAATCTCTAGGTTATATTCACTTTGGTTTTAATAAATATTTAGAAGCTTTACAAGTAAGATGGGAATATCTATTAGAACTAAATAGATCATACGAAGAAATAAAAAATAATTTTTCTAAAAGTACTAAAAAAAATATAGATGCCTGTTATAAAAAAGGATTATTAGTGAGAAAAGGAACAATAGAAGATTTACCAACGATGGAAGCAATCTTTGAGAAAACATCTAAAAGAAAACATTTTTTTTATCGAACCTTGGATTATTACAAAATCATGTATAAGAACATGAAAAATTTAATGACAATTTATATTGCTTATTTAGACCCAGATATTTATTTAAAAAATACTAAGAATTTACTAGAGAAAGAAAAGAAAAATAATAAAGAAATAGAAAAAAAGATGAATACAGCTTGTATTGGTCAAAAACTAAAAAATCAAAAAGAAACTTCTGATAAATTAATAAAAAAATATGAAGAGGAATTAGAAAAAGCTCAAAAGTTTAAAGAAGAATATCCTAACGGGAAAGACATTGGTGTATTATTATCTATGAAATCAGGTAATGAATATTTAACACTATCAAGTGGTGTGTTAGAAGAATATAAAAGTTTTACTCCCAAATACGCAATGTACGATTGTCATATAAAAGATGCCTATGAAATGGGATTTAAATATGTGGATTTCTATGGCATCACAGGAGATTTCAACAAAGATAATAAATATTATGGAATATATGAGTTTAAAAAAGGATTTAATGGTAATGTAGTAGAATTAATAGGTCAATTTTCATTAAAAGTAACTAATTTTTACCATATATACATGCTTTTGAGGAAAATAAAACACAAATTAAAAAAACAATGATGAGTATATTAAAATCATTGCTTTTTTTTGGCACTTTTAGCCCTTCTTTTAATAAAATTTCTATAAATTGGAACTAACTTATTAAAAACAAAGTAAACAAATTGATTAGTAATTAAATCAAATTCACCAATGAATTCAACATAGTTCCCACCAAATTTCTTTTTAAATTCATGCAACCCTAACCTAGGATTATCACTAGATAAATCACCTATAGTACCAAATTGATCATACATTTTTATCCCATTATCATAGCAATATTTAATATGTTCAAAATAAGTTTTATAATTGGAATAACTCGACATTAAAATATTATGATTTCCAGCATACAACACCCAAGCTTTATCTCCATATTCCATAATAACATGTCCATTAAGTATAATCTCTTCTTGATACTTATCCATAGCATCTTGGTATTCCCTTATATATTCATCTAGTTTTTTTAATCTTTTTTCAAGTTCTAATTTCTTAGTTTTGCTAGATTTGCTTAAAGATTCTTTTTTATGGATGTCGACAAGCATAGTTTCAACCTGTTTTTTTTCATCAGTGTATAGTGAAATAACCTTTTTGGTATTAACAGAACCAATAAATAAATCCATTTTATTATCTTTATTATAGATTTCATAAAGAGATTTATAATAGTTCAAATCATGTGATACAAAATCCTTTCTAACCTCTGTTAAATCCATAAGATGACTGAAAGTTGGAATATCATCTATAGTACCGATTCTAACTGTTGTTCCAAGTTCACATGCCTTATTAATTCTTTGTTTCGTCGTTTTAGAAAACTTGTTTTCAATCTCTTCGAAGGATTGATTCATATCAATTCTAAAAGTATATCGCGGCTGCATAGTTTCAAAATTTTTAGTAAAACCCAAATGTTTAAACCCAAGCTTTACAAGACTATCGAAAACCAATTTGGGATCTTTTTCTAATTGAACAGTTTCACCAAGATAATTTTCTTCGTGCCAAATAATATCAGGATCTATTTTTACAAAAATAGCTTTTCTTTTTTTAGCAAATCTTTTTACCTTGCCAACAAATTCCGTCAACAAATCCACATCATAAAAGTCAATTACAAATCCACGTGGAGAGTAGAGATAAGAATAACCAAAAGGTAATTTTTTTTCAAGTAATAATGCAGTAGCCTTAATATTATTTTCACTATCTACTAATCCTACATAATGCGGAATTAAGTTTTTACTTTTTTTAGAAAACTCTCCCCAAGCATAGCTTTGTAAAAAGTGTGATTTCAACTTGTGATTTTTTACAAAGTTTTCATACTCTTCTTTTTTTAAATTTTCAATAAAATTCATATTGTCACTATCCTTAATAACAAAAGTATAATATTTAAATGTTTAAAAGTCAAACAGTTGAAGTTGACTCTATCTGTCTTTTATACTACAATAAAGCTGGTGATACTATGAAAAAAATATGGATAATTTTTATAGGAGTAGTTACAGTACTTTCAACCTGTTTTTTAGCAATAAATATTTTAAAATATAATGAATATAAAAAAGATATAAAAAATAAGGAAAAAGATATAAAAAATCTAGAGGAAAAAATAAAAAACAATAAAGAAGAACTAGATAATCAATTGGAAGAATATGAAAAAATTAAGAATGAGAAATTAAACGAAATAGAGGAATTAGAGAAATGGCAAGAAAGAGTAAAAGAAATAGAAAATTTATTGTGACAATATCATTAATAACGATTGTATTACTATTATCTATTGGAGCAAATTTGTTTATCTACTCAAAAAATGAAGAACTTTCAAGAAAATATGTAAATTTAAAGAATGAATATAAAGATATAAAAGATATCTATGATGTAGAAGAAAAAAAGTTTTCAGAAATAAAAAATGATTTAGAGAAAATATCGAAGTTAGAAGAAAATATTGAATTACAGAAAAAAGAGTACTTTAACAATATAAAAAAGTTGGAAGATAAAATATTAAGTGGAGAATCAAAACAAAAAATAGCCTATTTAACTTTTGATGATGGACCTTATTACAATACATATAAATTTTTAGACGTGCTAGATAGATATAATGTCAAGGCTACATTTTTTACAACTAGCATTAATGGAGAAAACTGCTATGACAAAAAAAGTGAAAATTGTTTATTACTTTACCAAGAATACTTAAAAAGAGGACATACTATAGCTAATCATACTTTTACTCATGGGATAAGAACTGGCTTATACAATAGTAAGGAAAATTTTATAGCAGCAGTAAAAAATCAGGAAGAAAGAATAAAAAGTCAAACAGATGGCTATGTAACAAATATTGTAAGATTTCCTGGTGGAAGTGTAACTGCTGGAAAGTTAAAAAATGAAATAATTGAAGAATTGAAGAAAAACAATTATGGCTGGGTAGATTGGACTGCTCAAGATGGTGATGGAGGAAATCTCACATCAAAAGAGCAAGCTTGGAGTATTTTTACATCATCTATTAATGAAAACATAGAAGTAATATTATTTCATGATTACAATAATATCACTTTATCAATACTTCCTGATGCAATAGAATATCTACAAAATAATGGTTATATTATCCTTCCCTTATTTTATGAAAGTAATATGGTAAATAAATGAAAAAAATATTAAGAAAGTATTCATAGTCCTTTTCTTAGTGGTAGTAATCACACTAATATTCTTCACAAAGGATTATTGGTATCCAAAATATAAAAGAGCATATTATGCAGAGATTTTAATATTACCGTAATAAAAAGTGAGAATGACATCAATGATGGAATTGCCAATTTAATCCAAAATATGGGACAACCCGTAAGAGAAGAAGATGCTCTCATCCAATGAAATAAAAAAAGTCCTATATCAGGACACGCTCATTTTGATTACAAGAGATATTTAGAATTAACCAAGAGCAACATCTAAAATCATCATTACAGAAAAGCCAATTAGCGTGAAAAGAGCCATTAGTTCCTTCTTTTTATTGGCTTGACTAGCAGGAATTAACTCTTGAACGACAACATATATCATGGCACCAGCAGCAAATGCTAAAAGAAACGGTAAAATGAATCGAATCTTAAGCACTAAAAGCGCACCGATGATTCCTGATATAGGTTCTACAATTCCACTCAATTGTCCCCAGAAAAAAGCTTTTCCACGAGAAAACCCTTCACGTCTTAATGGAACGCTGACCGCAGTACCTTCAGGAAAATTTTGAAGACCTATTCCAAGTGCTAAAATAGAAGCAGAGGCAACTGTTGCACCTTCTAATCCATAAAAAACAGAGCCAAAAGCAACCCCTACTGCAAGCCCTTCAGGAATATTGTGTAACGTGATAGAAAATATCAACATCAAAACTCTTTTGAAACTCCCTTTTTCTTTTTTCTCTTTACCAGAAAGCAAATGATCAAAATGATTAAATACTTTATCACCAACAAAAAGTAATAAACCACCAGAGAAAAAACCAGCAAAAACAACCAGCCAAGAAATCATATTCAAGTGATTTGCCATTTCTATAGCAGGAGAAAGAAGTGACCAAAAAGAAGCAGCAATCATAACTCCCGCAGCAAATCCAAGCATTCCATCCATTACATTTTTATTTACCTTTTTAAAGAAAAATACAAGTGCAGCACCTACTAAAGTGACTCCCCATGTAAATAAAGTAGCTATCAATGCTTGAATCACTGGATTTAAACTATTAAAAAAATTTATCATATATAACTCCTCTATAATTAAGCTATGTACTTTTTTTATTTTAGTATAGGCAATTAACTATTTTCGTTAACTTATAAAGCCTAAAATAACAAAAAGTAATTGATAAAATAATAAAAATATGTGTATTAGATGTACATTAAAATCTTTAAAAATCATAAATAGTATGTTAAAATAAAATCGGTGATATTTATGGACAAAGCTAAGAAATCAGGAAGACCAAAAGGAAAAATAAAAGACGAGAGATTAAATGTTTTAATACCTTCTCTTTTGAAAAAAGAGTATAGAGAAATAGTCGAACAAAATGGATCTAACATTTCTGTTAAAACCTGCGAATTGATATCAGAATACTTAAAAAAACAAAGGAAGACTAACAAATGAGAGGCTTATCTTTATTTGCAAATGTAGGAATAGCAGAAACTTACTTAGAAGAATTAGGTATTGAGATTTCTATTGCAAATGAGCTACTTGAAAATAGATGTAGATTCTATAAACATTGTCATCCAAAAACAAAAGTCATAAAAGGAGATATCACAAATCCTGAAACATACGAAGAAATAATAAAAAATGCTAAAAAAGAAAAAATAGATTTTATAATAGCAACACCACCATGTCAAGGAATGAGTTTAGCAGGTCAAAAAAATCCATTAGATCCAAGAAATTCACTGGTAAAATACGCAATAGATGCCATAGTAGAATTAAAACCAAAGTTTGCAATATTAGAAAATGTAGTACAACAGCTAAAAACACCAATTGAGTATCACGGGAAAAAGATTCTTATTCCAGAATATATAGAAGAAAGATTAAAACAACTTTATAACATTAATGAAGAAAAAATAATCAATGCTATGGATTACGGAGTAGCTCAAAATAGAAAAAGAGCAATTTTTCTTTTTTCGAGAAAAGATACAGGTTATAAATGGGAATTTCCAAAAAAGAAAGAAAAAATAATAACATTAAAAGAAGCAATTGGAGATTTACCATCATTAGATCCTTTAATTAAAGAAGAAGATAAAAGAATAAATCTACCATACTATAAAGAAAAATTAGAAGAAGCATTAAAAGTTAGCAAATATCATACTCCAAAAGAAGCTCCATGGAGACAAGTAGAAGCCATGATGCATACCAAAACAGGGAAGTCAGCATTTGAAAACGAATTTTACTATCCCAAAAATATACATGGTCAAAAAATAAAAGGAGGAGCATTCACTTATATGAGAATGGATTGGGAGAAACCAGCTCCAACCGTAACGATGTACAATGGGTCTATTTCTTCCTTTACGAATGTTCATCCAGGAAGGCTTCTACCAGATGGAACCTATAGTGATGCTAGAGTATTAACTCTTTATGAGTTATTTATCATAACTTCACTTCCAAAAGATTGGAATCCCCCAGAATGGGCAAGTGAAAATTTCATAAGACAAGTTATTGGAGAAGCAATACCTCCTTTACTAATAAAAGAAATTACGAAACAAATACCAAAGGAGTTGTTAAAATGAAAGCAGTGTCAATGTTTTCAAATGTAGGAATAGCAGAAACATATTTTAAAGAAATTGGTATAGAAGTAAAAGTAGCAAACGAATTGTTAAAAGAACGTGCAAAATTTTATTCACATTTATATCCAGAAACAAAAATGATAGTAGGAGACATAACGGAGGAAAACATATATTCTGAATTTATAAATAGTGCCAAAAAATATAACATTGATTTATTAATGGCAACACCACCATGTCAAGGAATGAGTGTAGCAGGAAGTAGAAATCCTTATGATGAAAGAAATTCTCTTATTAAGTATGCGGTAGATGCAGTAATTGATTTAAATCCCAAGTATGTATTTTTTGAAAACGTAGTCCAGCAATTAAAAACTCCAATTGAATATAACGGCAAGAAAATTCTCATTCCAGAGTACATAGAACAAAGACTAGGAAAATTATATAATACAAATAAGAATCAGATTATTAATGCTATGGATTATGGAGTAGCCCAAAACCGAAAAAGAGCAATTTTTCTTCTTACTAGAAAAGATATCGATGAAGTTTGGGAATTTCCAGAAAAAGATAACAAGATAATAACATTAAAAGAAGCAATTGGCACTTTGCCTTCTTTAAATCCAATTATTAGAGAAAAACAGTTCAAACATAAATTAACCAACAAAAAAGAGAATATGGAATTGATAAAATGGCATACCCCTCCAACACACTCATGGAGACACATTGAGTGTATGATGCATACTCCTAGTGGATGTTCTGCTTGGGATAATAAAGAATATTATCCAAAAAAGCTAGACGGAACGCCATCTAAAGGATATAATACTACCTATCACAGGATGGATTGGAATAAACCAGCTCCTACAGTAACAAGATATAATGGTGTTATGGGTTCTCAAATGAATGTTCATCCAGGAAGACTTCTAGAAGATGGAACCTACAGTGATCCTAGAGTGCTAACGATATATGAATTGATGAAAATATCTTCTCTACCAGATAATTGGGATATCCCACAATGGGCAAGTGAAAATTTAATCAGGTATGTAATAGGTGAAGGAATTCCTCCTCTAATGGTAAAAAAAATAATGGAAATGATTACTAGAAAGGAGAAAAAATAATGGATAAATGGGTATTTGTAAACAATATAACAAGTCTTGATAAGTTATACATATTAACGAAAAAAGTTAATGATGATGTAATCAATATAGCAAATCAAAAAGAAGCACTAATGAACACCCTAAATGAGAATGGCGCAAATAGAAATGAAGCTAACACGCATCCTATAAATTATATTTTGTTTTATAATATGGTTAAATATAACGAAGAAAATTATACATTAACAAAATATGGAAAAGAATTATTAGAAAAATATAATAAAATAGAAACATTAGATAAAATAAGAGCTAAATTCTTTTTTAAAGTCATGTGTAGCATAAAATATCCAAACGATGGAGTTAACGTTTCAAAAAATTACGATGTATATCCATTTAGAATAATATTTAAAGCTTTATTTGATCAAAGAACAGAAAAATATCTTACGTACGAAGAATTGCAGTTCTACTTATCGATGGTGAAAAAAGATGGAGATTACGAAACTTTTATTCAAACAATTAGAAGTAAAAGAGAAGGAGAAAATGTAGCTCATTATGGAGAAATAGCACAAATAGGAACTGTTTTATCTGGGTGGTGCAATCAATTTAAAATATTCAAGAAAGATGGTGATCGTATAATGATATCTGATAATATAGATTATAAATTACCAATACTAAACGAAGGTACTTTAATAACAAGACTTCCTTTTAATAAAGAGTTTATAACTTTTGTAATAAAAGAATACTTGTTTAATGGAAAATCTATGCAAGAAATAGAAAAATCATTTTACAAACTAGAAGATAAAAGAGGTTTTCTTGCCAAAGATGTTTTGGACTTCTATCAGATAAATGATAAAGATAATAACAAAGGAATATATGCCGAAGAAGATATGGAAGGAGTAAGTAATTTCTTAAAATTGCAACAAGATGTGAGATATCAAAAAATCGGGCAAATATTATCTGAAGATTTTGATATAGAAAAAGAATTCATAGAAGAAAATGAAAGTGAGTATTTGAAACTATTTCGAGAATATTTTAACAAAAACATTTCTAATCTAGAACTACAAGAAAAACAAATTGAACAGATAAGAAAAAGACAAGAATTTGTAGAAGAATATCCAATGGAAACTATTAAAGAACTACAACTAGAGGATTACGTCTTAGGAAACAATAGAAAAGATACGTTTTCTTATAAATTAGAATATGGTAAATATGAACATACTGGTGCTAGAATTGGTGGACAAGGGGCAGCTAAATTCGGTATATACAAAAAAGAAAATGGTGAATTTTTTGGAATAGATGGAAAGCTAGAAAATCCTAATGAGTTTTGGGACAAACTAAAAACAAACATTTATGACTTCTTGGAAAACATAAAGATGAATCATTCTATAGAAGCTAGTAGAAATTATTCCAATTTAAAAGGAATGTCAATGGTGCTAACAAAATTATCTTTTTTATATTATCCAGAGTTATTTGTAAATATATGCTCAAGAAAAAATTTAACTTTATTAATGAACAGTTTTGGATTCTCATATAATAAAGATAGTCAAACAGAAGAATTATCTTATAAATTGAAATCTTTATTAAAAGAAAAAATTCCAGAAATTACAAATCATGATCCACAGTTTTTAGGAAGTATACTATGGGATTTTATAAAAGACTGTATTTTAAATGAAGAGATGGAAGAATCTGTTGAAGAAAAAGATTATCATAAATATACAAAAGAAGATTTTCTAAAAGAAGTATATATTACTGAAGAAGAATATGAAGATTTAAAAGCCCTTTTAGAGTATAGAAAAAATATTATTTTGGAAGGATCTCCTGGTGTTGGAAAAACATTTATGGCTAAAAGATTAGCATATTCCATCATGACAGAAGAAAATACAGATAATATTCTAATGATCCAATTTCACCAAAGTTATTCTTATGAAGATTTTATAGAGGGAATAAGACCTGATAAAAATGGAATGTTTATCCCTGTAGATGGAGTATTTAAATCATTTTGTAAAAAAGCTATGCAACCGTTTAATAAGGACAAAAAGTTTTACTGTATCATAGATGAAATTAATAGGGGCAATGTAAGCAAAATATTTGGTGAATTATTAATGCTTGGAGAAAAAGGAAAAAGAAAAGAGGAAAGTGTCATCCTACCTTATTCACATGAGGAATTTAGAGTACCAGACAATGTCTATGTAATAGCTACTATGAATACAGCGGATAGATCTTTAGCTCTAATAGATTATGCTCTAAGAAGAAGATTTGGCTTCTATCCGGTTCATCCTGCATTTGAGAATGATAAATTTAAAGAATATGTTAAAACTTTAAACTCTCATAAGATAAATAATGTTTTAGGAATTATAAAGGAATTAAACAAAGAAATTCAAAGAGATGAATCACTAGGAGAATCATTTACCATAGGACACAGTTATTTTTGTAATTTTAGTAAGGATAGAGAAAATTTTGAAAGAGAACTGAAACAAGTAATCAAATATGATATTATACCGGCTATTAAAGAATATTGGTTTGAAGACAAAGAAAAATCATTAGAATGGGAAAATAAGTTAAATGATCAATTCAACGATTAAAGACTACAGAGTAAGTAACGTCTACTATATGCTGTGTTATGCTTTTAAGAAAGATAAACTGCTAAGTATTGATGATAGTAAAGTAGGACTAGAAACCTATGATAATTTTTATGATCTATTTGCTGTTATTCTTAGTGTACTATCTAACAAGATTGTAAAAAAAGGATTAATAAAATCATATATTCTTGTAAGTGATGAAACTAGTATCATAAAAGGTAGAATTAACGTGAATGATACTTTGAAGAAATTCATCTATCTTAATAAAAAATTAATATGTGAATTTGATGAATATTCTTCCAATAATTACTTAAATCAAATCATAAAATCTACAATGTTTTCTTTGATTACATCAGGGAAAGTAAAACCAGAATATAAGAAATTTTTAAAAAAATCATATCTTTATTTTCAAGATATTGAAAATATGGATATTAGCAGAATTAGATGGAAAAGTATTAAATATAATAGAAATAATAAATCCTATAAAAGAATAATCAATTTGTGTTACATGATTGTAAATGGATTAATACCAAATAACAATGAAGATTCATTGGATCTTTATGATATATCTTATAACGAAATGATGAATAAACTTTTTGAGAGTTTTGTAAGAGAATATTATAAAAAACATTATCCACAATTAAATGCCACTTCTAGAAGAATGGAATGGAAGGTTGATACAGGATATATGGTTGAATTCATTCCAAATATGCTAACGGATATTACCTTGACATATAAAGATAAAGAAATGATAATCGATACGAAATATTATGGAAAGATTTTTAACAATCGTAATATCGATGGTGAAGAGAGAAAAACACTTCATAGAGATAACTGGAATCAAATTAATGCATATGTTTTAAACTCAGCATATAAAAGTGATAAAACAGTAAGTGGTATGCTTTTATATGCAAAAACTGATGAAGAAATCTCTCCAGATATCAATACATCTGTTATGGGAAATAGAATATATGTAAAAACATTGGATCTTACTAAGAGTTTTGATAGTATAAAAGAGAAATTAAATAAAATAGCAGATAGTTTTATGAATAAAGAAGAATAATTCTCTTCTTTTTTTATGATAGGAATAAAAAGGTTTAATATGACAATATTTTTCTTTCTACATATCATAATAATGAGGAGTGATATTTTGAACGATGACATTTTAAGAGCAACGAAAAAGGTCGTGGTAGATGCAGGTCACGGTGGGACAGATCCAGGAGCTATTAACGGAAATGTGTATGAAAAAGATTTTAATTTGGAAGTTTCAAATTATATTTATAATAGATTAAAAGAATTAGGTGTACCGGTTTATATTACAAGAGATACAGATGAGACCTTTGATAGGAACGAAAGGGTCAGAAGAATATTAAATGCCTTTGGGAATAGTAGTGATGTAGTGGTTTTATCTAATCATATAAATGCGGGAGGTGGGGATAGTCATTGTGTAACTAATGTATAACAATTAAAGCCAAATAAATAGAAAGAAATGAGGAAAATTATGAACATTAGTTACACTAGAATTGGTGATTATTTATTACCAGATTTGAAATTAAAAGATAAAGAAAGATTTAATATAGGAAAGTATGGATTACTTAAATTAGAATATTTAAAGAAGAATAAAAGAGGGCTATATACTGAATTACTTATGAAAGATAAGTTGAATGAGTATTTATATGATATTGATATTACTGCTAATAATAGAATAAATAATTTAATTTTATTACTTGCTGAAAAAGAAAATATTGATGAAAATTTAAAACAAAATGATCAAATTTTATGGATAGGTAAGATGAATAATATAAAAAATATTGCTGAAGAAATCGTTTTAAATGAATTAATTTATGGAGAATCATTATGATAATCGGAAAAAAAGATATAACTGAAGAAGAGTTTGAAGAAATCTTATTACCATTTTTTAATAATTATAGTGAGTATATTATTAAATTTTTAATGCCAGATGCGATTGCATTTTATATTGCTAATGGATATTTTAGACATTGTTTATCAGAGTGTTCGCTTATAAACCATATAAATTCTGCTGCTGATGTGTTTAGTGTGAAATCTAAAAAAGAAGAATTATTACCAGTAGTAGAAGAGATTTTAAGGGTAAAATATAACCTAACCATTTCGAAAATTAGTCCATTAGAATTAAAAAAAATAATTTAAAAATGTAAGATTCTATTTAAAATATTTATTAAATAGAGTCTTTTTTTGATGAAAATTAGTTTAAAATAATTCAAAAATTTTTAGTGACTTTTTCAGTTTAGTAAAATCTTGTCTTAGCCAGCACTGCAAATGTACTCCTTCCATTTGCAAAATTATGGGAAAATCCCAAACCCTATAAATTTTACACAAAAAATATTTTTTCGACAAATTAATAAAACTATATTTACTTTTGTTCCACAAAATGTTATAATGTAGGTACGAAAGTAAAAATGGTGATGATATGAATAATGAAGAAAAATTAATTGAATTTTTAAAAAATAATCATGGTTATATTTCAACATCAGAATTATTAGAATTAAAAATATTTAAACCTCAAATTCGATTTTATATTAATAAAGGTATAATCGAAAGAGTATGTCATGGTTTATATATGGATACTGGACTATTAAAAGATGAATATTATATTTTACAAAAAAATTATCCAAGTGCTATTTTTTCATATAATACAGCACTACATATTTTAAATCTTACAAATAAAACACCATCAGAAATTGATATAACAGTTCCTAGAGATAAAAGAGTAAGAGGAAATTATAATGTCCATCGTGTATCCGATAATTATTATGAAATTGGCATTATTGAAGCAACAAGTCCATTTGGTAATCCAGTTAAAGTATATAATGCTGAAAGATGCATTTGTGATATGTTAAGGTCTGAAAAAGAGTTTGATCTAGAACTTCAAAATAGAGTATTAGATTATTACTTTAATAGTAAAGATAAAAATATAGATTTATTATTAGAGTATTCAAAAATATTTAATATCTATGAAAAAGTTAATACAATTGTAGAGGTTATGATGAAATGGTAGATATAACTGACATAAAAAGATTAGCAAAAGAAATAGAGAATAAATATGACCTTAATTATTATGAAATATTACAGAGATATATGTTTGAAAGAGTATTAGAAAGAATATCTGTGTCTAAATATCAAGATAATTTTATTTTAAAAGGTGGATTATTGTTATCTGCTATGTTTGGTATTGATAATAGAATGACTAAAGATATGGATGCTACAATTACAAGAATAGACGTATCAAAAGATAAAATGTTAAAAGTACTAAATGAAATATTAAGTATTAATTTAAAAGATGGTGTTAAATTTGATGTAGTAGATATAACTGATATTAGAGAAGATGATGAGTATGGTGGAAATAAATATCATATTGTAGGGAAATTACAAAGTTTAAAGGTTAATTTAGAAATTGATATATCTACAGGTGATAAAGTTACACC
>CASFCU010000021.1 GCA_949293285.1 uncultured bacterium | reverse complement strand
GGAGTTGGAAAATGGACTGGAATTATAGCAGCCGGAGCTGCAATAGCTTATTTTACAGGCGGTACTGCTCTGGCTCCTTATGTTGCTGGCGTTGCTGCTTCAGTCGGAATTGGTGAAGGAGCGCAGGCTTCTTGGGCAAATTGAGGATCTTTTGGTCAAGGTTTGTTATCTGCTTCGGTAAATGGAATCATTAATGGCTTTATGGGATATACTTTAGGACTTGGTGCTGAAGCTTTAGTAGCTAAAAATGCTTTATTAACAGGTAACAATTTTGCTTTAGGCCTTGTGAGAAATGGTTCTGGTTTGTCAACAAGATGGGGCTGGATGTTAGTACAAAATCCTGCTTCAACGTCAACTGCTTTAGCCACTACTTCGACGGCTTTATCTACGTTTGTTCAAGCACCGCTTCCAGCTTTGATTGGTCAGTTTGGAATGGCAGGTGTTGCTACTGGTAGTTTTGGTTTAGGTACTTTAGCTTTAGGTGCTCTTGGTTTAGGTGGTCTTCAAGCAGTAAAAGAAAGCGCTATGGGAATATCTTCTACTGCTCAAAGTGGTTCTACATCTACCACAACACCTAGTTCTGGTGGAGTTGTTCATGACGATGACGATGATGATAAAAATTCTAATCAAACACAGGAGCCATCTGATGATTCACAAAATGGAGTTCAAGAACAACAGCCATCTGGTGATGGTTCACAATCAGGAGGTCAAGTACAGCAGCCATCTGGTGATGGTTCACAATCAGGTGGTCAAGCACAACAGCCATCTGGTGATAGTTCACAATCAGGTGGTCAAGCACAACAGCCATCTGGTGATAGTTCGCAATCAGGTGGTCAAGCACAACAGCCATCTGGTGATGGTTCACAATCTGGAGGGCAAGAACAAGAGCCTTCTGATAATAGTACTGCTGGTGAAAATTCCGATGGTGAAGAAGGTGCTGATGAAACTCTTGAGGAAGAAGTACCTACTGATGGGGAAAATGCTGAAGAAAATGTTCAAGAAGATATCGATATTTCAAATTCAACAGGTTGGGATAGATATCAAGAAGCTCTTGGTGATAAGGTTTCCGATATGTATGAGAATGATCCAGAAGCTTTGAAAGAGCAGCTTGGAGAATATGGTTATAGTGATGAACAGATTGAAAAAATAATGTCTGATGAAGAATTGGCAAAAGAAGCTGTATTTAGAAAAGAACAAGCAGAAAGAATGGATACATTGTTAGATATTCACGAAAATTATCAAGAAAATCCAGATAAACTTATTGAACAATTAAAAGAATATGATTATACTGATAAAGAAATTGAAATTATAATGAAGGATGAAAAATTAGTGCGTGAAGCATTTACTAGTGCGGAATTAAATAAAGATTTTGGTATTACAGAGGATTCATTTGATCGTGTCCTTGAAATAAATGATATGTATTATAATGATCCAGATAAGTTAAAAGATTTATTAAAAGAATATGAATTTAGTGATAGACAAATCGATTATTTGATGGATGATCGAGAAATGTTGCAAGAAGCAATATTGGCATACGAAGATCAGAAAAAATTTGAGGATAGCTTAAGCGATATTGAAATACCTAATGCAGGCGTTGAGCAGCCAGATTATGTTATTAACGAAGATGGAACTGTGACATATTATCAAGGTGATAATCAATCAGTTGTTGGATCGTTAGAAGATATTCAAAATGCACAAGTTAATATTCCGGATATTATAAATAATGGTGATAATGTTGTTCAAAACCCAGAAAATGGAAACCAAGATAATAGTAATGGAAATAATTCGAATTCGAATACATCAATGGGAATTGATGAGAATGGTAATATAATTTTTAATTAAATATATGTGATAAATTAATTATTTATGGTATAATGTTTATAGAATAAGGAGGACTTAAAATGGAAATTAATTTAAAAGAAAAGTATTTGCCAGTTGGAACTGTAGTTTTATTAAAAGGTGGGAAAAAAAGAGTAATGATAACAGGCTTCTGTGTTGTTTCACCAGAAGTTGAGAAAAAGATATTTGATTATTGTGGATGTATCTATCCAGAAGGGTATTTAAATTCTACGCAAAATTGTTTATTTAATCATGATCAAATAGATAAAATATATCATGTTGGTTTAGTTGATGATGAAGAATTGAAATTTAAGAATCAATTAAAATCATTAGCTCCTACTATAGATGCACAATTTGCTGAATTTGTAAAAGATTATGAAAAAAAGGAAAATGTTCAAACTGAAAATGCTTCAGTTAATAATGTTCAAAGCAATAATACAGCAAATATTAATGTTAGTCCGGTAAATACTAATAATGCTACTCAAACTGATGTGGCATCAACAATGCCACAACCTAGTGTTGCACCAGTTGTGGAAACCCCTGTAGTAGATGAGCCTGCTGTTCAACCTACTGCTCAAGCTGCTGAACCAGTGGTACAACCTGTAAATCAACCAGAAGCACAGCCATCTGTTATTAATTTCTTAGATGAATCTCAAAAATAGTGCGAAATTGCACTTTTTTGATTGACTTTTAAATAAATATATAGTAGAATTCATAGTGTTATTGAAAAAGGAAAGCGATGTGTCCACATCCACCCGATTGTATTTTTGTTACGATGGGTAAGTAAAGCCAATGATTTTGTTTTATTGTGAGTGGACACATGGTGTCTACTTTTTTAATTGTGTGGAGGTGTCTAATTATAGCAAAAGATAAAAATGATTTACCAATCAATGAGCAAATTAGGGTTAGTGAGTTAATGGTTATTGGACCTAATGGTGAACAGATGGGGACTAAGAATATTGCAGATGCATTAACTTTAGCAAATTATGCTGGTTTAGATCTTGTTTTAATGAGCGGAAATTCAAATCCTGCTGTTGGTAAGATAATGGATTACAACAAATATAAATATGAAAAAAACAAAAAAATGAAGGAAGCTCAAAAACGTCAAAGAGAAAATAATAAAGAGTTAAAAGAATATCAATTGTCAGTTACAATTGATGTACATGATTTTAATACTCGCAAAAAAAATGCAGCTGACTATTTGCAAAAGGGTCATAAAATTAAAGCGTCAATTAGATTTAAAGGTCGTCAAATGGCTCATCCAGAATTAGGAAAAGATGTATTGTTACGATTTGCAGATGAACTAAGTGAATTTGCAATTATAGAGCAACAACCTAAATTGGAAGGTAGAAATATGAATATGCTATTAGCACCAAAAAAATAAAAGAGAGGAAGTTATTGAATATGGCTAAATGTAAACAAAAAACACATAAGTCAACAAGTAAAGTTTTAAATGTTAGACCTGGTGGAACTATAAGTTATAAGAAATCAGGAGGAAATCATAAAACTAATAAAGATAGTGGAAAACAAGTAAGACAAAGAAGAAGACAAGGAAATTTAAGTAAAGGAGATAGAAGCAGATTAACTGCTGTTATCTAGTGAGGGTGGTATAAATGACAAGAGTTAAAGGCGGAAGTGTATCTAAAACTAGAAGAAGAAAAGTTTTAAAACAAGCTAAAGGATATTTTGGAAGTAAACATAGATTATATAAAACAGCTCAAGAACAAGTTTTCCATAGTGGAGCATATGCATATAGAGATAGACGTGCTAAAAAACGTGATTTCCGTAAATTATGGATTACACGTATCAACGCAGCATGCCGTGAAAATGAAATTAGCTATTCAAAATTCATCAATGGCTTAAATATTGCTGGTGTAACAATTAACCGTAAGATGCTTTCTGAACTTGCAATCGACAATAAAGAAGCTTTCAAAGATTTAGTAACTATTGCAAAAGATGCTTTAAAAAGTGGAAAAAAAGTAGAAGTTAAAGAAGAAAAAAAATCAGAAACTAAAGTAGAAA
>CASFCU010000020.1 GCA_949293285.1 uncultured bacterium | reverse complement strand
ATTTTATAAAAAACAAAGACTTCGTTTATCAACTTATAATGTCCCTATGGTAATAGATTGTAGTAGTGTGGATGATAAATATATTAAATTGCCACGAGGAACGTATGAGTATTTATTAGACATTTGTAACGAAAAAAATGTAAAATTGAAAATAAAAGATAAAAGAAATCAAGGAAATAAAATAAACATAAATTTTAATGGTAGTTTACGTGATGAACAAGAATTGTGTTTAAATAAATTATTGGGCTATGATAATGGAATTTTACATGCACCAACTGGATTTGGAAAAACAGTAGTGGCTTGTAATTTAATTGCAAAAAAAGGAGTTAACACATTAATTATTGTTCATAGCTTAAGTTTATTAAAACAATGGCAAGAAAGAATTAAAGAATTTTTAGGTGTTGAAAATGTTGGTCAAATTGGAGGGGGAAAAAATACAATTACCAATGTAATAGATGTTGCTAGTATTAAAACTTTGTGGAATAAAGGAGAAATAAATGAAATAGCAAAAAATTATGGAATGATTATAATTGATGAATGTCATCATTTAGCTGCTTTTACTTATGAGCAAGCAGTAAATAGTATTAACTCTAAATATGTCTATGGCTTTACAGCAACCCCTAATAGAGAAGATGGACATAGTCCAATTGTTAAAATGCAATGCGGTGATATTAGATATGAAGTTGATTTTAAAAAATTTAATGAAAATCTTAGCATTCCTATGATAGTTAAAGTTAAAGAAACATATTTGAAATTTGCTGATTCATTAATAAATGATTATACAATTAATGAAATAAATAACCTAATTACAAAGGATATAGATAGAAGTGAAATGATTTTTAAAGATGTTAAAAATGAGTATAATAAAGGAAAAAATATTCTTATATTAACTGAGAGAATAGAACATTTAGATTATTTGAGTTCTAGAATGCAAAAAATTACAAATAATATATTTGTATATAAGGGTGGATTAAGTAAGAAAATATTAAAAGAATATGATGAAAGTAATAGAATGATATTAAATCAGAATAAAAATAAAATTATTTTAGCAACAGGATCTTATATTGGAGAAGGATTTGATGATTCAAGTTTAGATGCTTTATTTTTAACCATGCCTATTTCTGGAATTACAAGGGTAACTCAATATACAGGAAGATTGCATAGAAAGAATGATAATAAAAAAGAAATCATTATTTATGATTATGTTGATAAAAATTTTAAACAAACCAGAAATATGTTTGAAAAATGAAAAAAAACATATGAAAAATTAGGTTATAAAATAATAGATGAAAGATCTGTACAATTAACAATATAAGAAGAGTATCAACCACCCATTCAACTACCAAAATAAGAGATTTTTATTTTAAAGTTATAAACTTATTTAAACTTTTGTAAACGAAAGCCCTTTGAAAATAAAGAACTTGATAATATAAAATAATTTAGAGTACGTGATATAAGTTTGCCCATAGAGTTCTATCAAAAGAAGCTTATAAAAAATAAAAACTCACGAACCTTTTACAGTCCGTAAGTTGAATTCATTTGGAGGGCCTAGTCGGATTTGAACCAACGCTCGGGGAGTTGCAGTCCCATGCCTTACCACTTGGCTATAGACCCACATCAACAAAGTAATTTTATAATATATTCAACTAGTTGTCAATAAATTATATGAAAGCAAATGAAAAAAAGAAGAATTATTTACTATTTTCTTCTTTTATTTCATCCTTTATAACATAAGTATACTTTTTATCTCTAACAGTAAAATCTAAGTATATCTTTTCTGCCATATTAAGTTTTTCTCTTACCTCTAAGAATACATAATGATCACTTGGATAAGGAGTAACATCAAATAACTTTATCTTACTATCATACTCTCTACCATTAACAACGAAACGAATACTTCCAAATTTCTCAATAAAAGAAGATACGGAATACCCTTCTCCCATTAAACTATCATAAGTAATGCTATAGTTTAACCTCATTAAAGTCATTTCATAAGTTCTATTGGTAGAAGCCGTTAAAACATTTACGTATTGATTACAATTATTATTTTTACAATTAACAAGTTTATAAGTATACTTATTACTTAAATCCATCTCATCAATCACAATCTTAGTATTACCAAGCAAACTATCAGTAAACGTTAATTCTTCTCCTAAATTTTTAGTATCCACAATCTCATATTCTTCACTAACTACAAATTCAAAAGGATCAATTAAAACCGTTCTATATTTGTATTCAGGTTGATTGTTGACCACTTCAACATCATAAAGATATTTTAGTTTAAACGGATTATCATAATATTCCTTATTAATTTCATATACCAATATAAAATCTCTCGTTTCCCCAGAACGTAAAATCTGACTATAATAAGGAACTCCAAATTCAACAAACCTATTATACATCAAAGTAGTTGGTGAAACATTATTATACTCTGTATAACTAAGTCTAGAATTATTTAAATCAAGCTGAAAATCACTAGATGATTTATTTTTATATCTCATCTTTAAAATAATATAAAAATTATCATCATTGATTCTATTGCCACTATAATCATAATATGTTTTATAACTATCTAAAACAGTAATATCAAGATATCTAGTACTAAAAACTTCCCTTTCTTTATAAACCTTCTCTATAGAAAGAACTACCCTAGTCAATGAAATCACCAAAAAAACAGAAACACAAACAATTAAAGAAAAGAAAATAATTTTATTCTCCTTATAATAATACTTAAAATACCTTATCTTTTTTCTTAGTTTTGCCCTAATATCTTCCGAATCAAGCCCTAATTGTAACTCAAATTCAGCATTATCTTCATCAGAAATATCCAACTCTAAAATATCTTTTTTAAAATCGAACCGTTTAATATCAAATCCAACCGTTCTGATAAAAGAAATAATGAGAATAGGAATTTGAATAAAAATTTCTATAGAATAAATATCTTTAACAATATTAGTAAATCTCAAATCAGGAGTTTCAAATGCCAAATCATAGATAAACGATGAAGAAAACAACAGTAAAAATAACAAGGAAGAATAAATAACAATCATAAAAACATAGAAAAAAAATGGTTTTTTCTTATGCCGCATAAGATATAAAATAATAGAACTAACAATAATCAAAAATGCTACCACGACAACAAACATCGTATTAACATAAACACTAGACAAATCCTCATAAGTAGAAATGACTTGTCCATTAGAAATATAGGTACCCAAAAAATTAAAAACATTAACGGTTTTTAACAAAACATACAATATGCATACAACCATGATTAAATGAATCATTCTAAAATGCTTAATCAAAAACGCATATGGTTTTCTAAGTATCATATTATCACCTACAATAATAGTATACATTATTTTAAAACTTAGTTAAAGTTAAATTTATAAAAATTATCATCCAACGTAAACATCATATATATTCTCATAATTATATTTAAATTCTTCTCTTTGAATCAAAATAACATTACCATAATCATCAAATCTATATAAACAATCATCTTTTATATAATAGATTTTATTATCATTAACTATGATCTCTTTTGCATCTTTAGATGTAAATAAAAATATAGGGCTATCTAAATAATTCTCATAAACTTTATAAAAATTACCATCATGTACATAAATAGCATAATTGTGAAAAACAAAAATATCATCATATTCTATTCCCTGATAAGAATCTGAATTAGAAGAAAATAAAACATCATTACTATTTAAATCATAAACACTAATATCAGAAATTTTACCATTTTGATAATTAAAACCTTTCTGATCAGTAGTTCCTACAATTTCTACTCGATTATCATAAGGATTAATAGAATACTGTGTCAAATTACTCTTATCAAAAATATATAACTTATTATCATATACACCATTCACATACATTTGCTTAGACAATGATTTAGGTAATTCTATTTTTTTTATTACCTGACCACTAACATCATATGCAAGATATCTAAGATATTCAGGATTAGAAGAAATCTCCGGTATCATATAATATTTTCCAACTAGAGTTCCTAACTCATTTTTATAATTATCAACAGTAGAAAAAGAAAATAAATCACTAGAATTATTACGAACTCTTATCATATTTTTATAATTATAAATAAGGAAAGTTTCATTGTCATAAAGATTTTCTGTATAAATAGAAAGATCAACATAATTACTAACCGTATCAGAAGGAACTAAAAGATTTGAAGAAAATTCTGGAAGCATTTCTAAGAACTTTGCAAAATCATAATCATTTTTTAAACTTTGATACGAATACAGTTTTCCATCTTTAGAACACAAAGGAACACTGGATCTATTTTCACCAATAAAAATAAGGGCAAGACAAAAAACATCATCGACAGAATAAGTTTTAATATCTTTAACAACACCTTTCTGCTTATTAAAATAATTAGCACTCATAAAAGGAAAAGAAAAATTATTAAAATCTACTTCAAAATAATAATAATCCTCACCACTAATCTTTCGATAACTTTCTTTAATATCATAAACATCTTCAAAAGTCTCAAGAGTATATACAACATCATGCTCTGTTTTTAAATAATTAATTAGCATTTGAAATCCAAACCATAAAATAACAATTAACAAAGAAAAAGAAATAACCCTTTTTATCATTTTAACTACCGTCCTTTTGTATCATTATACACTCATTAAAAACGCTTCAAAAAGTACATCACCAGAAGCAATACCACTTTTTGATTTATAATCAATATCTGCAAGCTCATTTAAAAGAAATAAAAGTCTTTGACAAGAAAAATTATCACAATTTTCAAGAGCAATCGATATAGCTCTAGGCTTAACATTAATAATAGAGGCCATCTCATTCACAGATAACTTATAAGAATATAAAATTTTAACACTATAAAGCATCCTTAATTGACTAGACACACTTGCTACTACGTTAACAATATCTTTTTCATTTCTCACAATTCTAAGATAAATATCAAACATCTTATTTTTGTCACGTTTAGCAATAGCGTTTACTAAATCAAAAATATTTTCATCATATTCCCTTATTGCAATTTTTTCTATATCTTGCACAGTAATATTCTTATCAATATCATCCATTTTATAAGTCTTAATCTTTTCTAATTCATTTAAAATTTTCTCATTATTTCCTAAACAATAGTCAACAAAAAATTTAACGGTTCTATTATCCATAGTATAACTTTCTAAATTTTTCTTAACAAGTACTTCTGATGAAATACCAGAATCAATAATTTCTATATCTTTAGAAAGCATCTCCCTTATCTCTTTTTTTTCACTGATTTTAGTAGCAACCATAATAAGATAATTATCACTAGGATTTAACAAATATTTCTTCAAATATTTTATCTCTTTGTTTACTTCACCCTCAAGAAAAGCACAGTTATAGCAAATAACCACTTTACAAAAAGAAAGAAAGTTATAAGTATCCAACTCCTCTATCATCGAAGATATGAGTGTATCACTCATATCATATTTTACGATTTCTCTTTCTTTGAAAGGAATATCCGATAAAATTTTAGATATTTTCTGATCTATAACAATTTTATCATCAGATATAATAAGAAAATTATGCTTCATAATATCACCAATTAAATTCTAACAAAAATAAATATGAATTGCAAATCAGAACAAAAGAATCAAGTAAATTGAATTTCTTAAATTCATAAAAAATGTAAAAAAGAACACTTTCTATTTTACATTTCCTATCTAATAATACTTATTATAAAGCTCTATTATTTTTAAGTTATCAGTTATTCACAATAAAACTTAGTTACGGGCAGTTTTTTATCAAAAAAAATTAGAGTGTTTCTTCCTCTAATTTATTTTTGTTTCTATTAAGCTTATATGGGACCCTTCTGATATAATAAAATTAAAATCCCAATAATAAAAGGAGTCCCATATGAATAAAGTATATAATACTCAGTCCGATATCTCAAGTAAAATTTTTAATTTTTTATCTA
>CASFCU010000019.1 GCA_949293285.1 uncultured bacterium | reverse complement strand
TTCACAATATAGTCGACATTATCTTCTTAAAAATAGTCTTTTTCAGACTAAGATGGATTTTGTTATTTTTAAAGATAATAAAGCAATCATACTTGATGCAAAATGGAAAGAATTAAATTCTACTTCTGCAAAATTTGATGTAGCACAAACGGACTTATATCAGCTGTTTGCATATTCTGAATTAATAAAAAACAAAGAAACAGACGTTCAGAAAGTTGAAATAATGCTTCTTTACCCCGAATCAGATAAATTCAAAGAAGAAGTAATAAAATGGGAATATTTTAATAATACGCCAATAAGTGTTGTACCTATTAATGTTGTTGAGAAAGAAAAGAACCAGCTGCTATTAACAGAATTTGGCTGTAACTATTAAATTTTTCTTAAAATATAAATAAAAAATTAAAGATAGGTATATTATTAAACTATGGAAAATCTCATGGAACTGTCAAAAAGAAACTCTGTTGCTGATGAGTTTTTGTTCATTATGAAACAAAAAATAAATTTGCTCCGCTAATTTTTCTAATCTCTTAAAATCTTTTTGTTTAATCTTGTATTTCTTGCTTTTACTCATACGACCTCCTTTTTTTAGTGTCGTATTCATCACGTAAAGAAAATAATCCAAAATGTAGTAATAATTTTTCTTTGAGTTGTTTTTTGAATGTACTTAGTTTTGAATATCGTAATTGATTATATGCTCGCAAATTAAAACCAACGTCATATTTTTCATCCTGTTCATGTCCCGCAGTTGGATTTTTCATTACTAGAAGAAGATTTTCAGATAATCCTTTGCCCTTAATATACCCCATCGCGTATCCAATTTCATGATATACATTTTGTCGCTGATAAGTTAAATCTGCAATTATATATCCTGCATTTTCAATATGAGATAATATTTCATCAGTTATTAAATAAGTATGACTTTTTTCAAGAGAATCAATGCGAATTGGTTTTGGGATTTCGAACCCGGTAGCTGATATTGATTCAGCTACTTCAACAATAGCTTCATACATGTCATCACATTCATCTTTACCAAAAGGCATAGAAACAAAAATTTGTCTTGAAGTTTGCTGTTTTATACTATTGGAAATATTAATGATATCTGCAGGATTTAAATTAGTTAATTCTATTATTTTATATTTTTTTACCCAATTTAAAAAATACATATAATTATCTTGATCAAATAATTTCATATACAATAAGGCAATAAATAACCCAAGATCTATTGATATACTTTTCAAATTTTCAAATATAAACTCTTTAATAATTCTGACTACATCATTTGCGTCGCAAAAATCATCCGTTAGTTTTCCTTTAGATTTTATAAATTCCATTATTTTATAACATGCTGTCCTGTAGTCAGGAAAAAGTCTTTTAAAATGATCCGCAATATCACTATTCTCTATTTTTATTAATAGTTTTTTTGCCTCAAGAAAATCAAGCCCGAATGACTCTTTGATTTCAGGATCTGAAAATGTATTTTCAGCATCATCTGAAAAAATTCTTTCTAAGTTTTCTTCTAATCTTAAAGGTTTTTGCTTATAATTTATATTGTTAAAAATAACTTGAGCATCTTTGTCGTTAATACCTTTTGATAGAAATAGTATACAAAATGGAACGAGTTTTGTTTCCTCAAAAGGCGTTTCTACAAATGCTTTCAATC
>CASFCU010000018.1 GCA_949293285.1 uncultured bacterium | reverse complement strand
GCAATGGAAGAAGATTTGATTCCAGAGTTGTCTTCTCTTGCATCTGAGAATATTAGTTTTTCTAATACGGATAAATTAGGTGGTGCTCTTCCGATTGCGGGGACAGGATGGACTATTGCTGCAATGGTTTCTACATCTTCTGGAGTTCAACTTCATTCACTGATTGATTATGATTCTACAGAGCAGGTGTCTTACTTTATGCCTAATTTAACAACATTGGGTGATATATTGGAAGAACAAGGATATCATCAAGTTCTAATGTTAGGATCTGATTCAAAATTTGGAAATAGATATAATTATTATGTTAATCATGGTGGCTATGAAATTTTTGATTATCATACTGCGGTGGAAAATGGTGATATACCAGATGATTATTATGTTTGGTGGGGTTATGAAGATGCTAAACTATTTGATTTTGCTAAAAGAGAGTTGATGGAATTATCCCAAAGTGGTTCTCCTTTTAATTTAACTTTATTAACGGTAGATACTCATTTTGTTGGTGGATATCTTGATCCTTCTTGTGATAGCCCTTATAATGATAATTTTAAAAATGTTTTGTTGTGTAGTTCTTCTATGGTAGGTGAATTTGTGTCTTGGATTCAAAAACAAGAATTTTATGAAGATACTACCATTGTTATAATAGGTGATCATTTGACTATGGATAATAATTGGATTACAAAGAATGTTTCAGAAGATTATGTTCGAACTATTTATAATGTTTTTATTAATTCAGCTTTGGAAGCAAATAATACAGTTAATAGAACGTTTACTTCTTTTGATTTATTTCCAACAATTTTAGCTAGTATGGGTGTTAGTATAGATGGAGATAGATTGGGATTAGGAACGAATCTATTTTCAAATCGATTGACCTTGTCTGAAGAGCTTGGTTTTAATTATTTACATTCTGAATTATTGAAAAAATCTAAATACTATGATGACCATTTCGTTTATTCTTCGACTAAATGATTTTGTAGCGTGAAATAAAAATAAGTCAAAGTTATTGAATTGACTTATTTTTTTAGTTTTTTATAAAGTGAAAATCCATGTTTGTAGAAAAAGTACATTGGCTTATTTATAATTAAATCAAATTCTCCAATATATTCTTCTACATTTCCACCGAAACCTCTTTTGAAATCGTATAGGCCGTATAGTTCATCATCTTTATTTTCAAAATCACCACTGATTCCATAGAAGTTGTATTTTGTATATCCATGATCTATGGCATATTTAATGATTTCCCAATGAATGGTATAAAAAGATAGGAATTCTTTGTATTTATCATAACATCCTCCAAATAGAGAAAGAATTTCTTTGTTGTATATCATGTATATAATTCCACCCAAGATGATCCTTTTTCCATCAGTGTCTATTATTTTTTGGTAATGAATTATTTTTTCACTTAATTTTTTATTTGTAGTTTTTAATTCTTCTATTTTCTTTTTTGTTTTATCTATATTAATATTTTTGTTTTTTTGTTCAATTTCAATTTCTTTTTCACTTATTATTTTTTTATTATCTTCAACTTCTTTTTTTGTTTTTTCTAATAGATTTTCTATATTTAATTCGGCTATGTATATTTTTGCATTGTCTTGTAAAATTTCTAGCATGTTTTTGTAATATTCAAATGGTCGGTCTATGAAGTTTCTTCTTTCTGAGGTATGATTCATGATGTCTTTGAATATGGCAAGTTCTTCTTCGTCTATTTCTCTTATTTCAATGTTGCATCTTTCGTTTTTCCTTATTAATTGTCTTGTTTTTGACTCCATATTGGCCAGAATTTCTTCTTTGCTTTTTTCTTCTAAGTTTAATGCAAAAGCCCATCTTGGCTGCATATTTTCATGTTTTAAATTAAACCCTGTGTGTATGTATCCTAGTGCTTTTAGATTTTCTACTGCATCGGAGTTATCTATTCCATTTGGTATTATTTTTCCATCGATATCTCTTTCCTTATAGATTAGATAAGGGTCTATTTTTACGAAGATTCCAGATTTTGCTTTGGCAAATTTTCTAATTTCTTCTGTGAAAAATTTTAATATCTCTTTTTCTTTGAAGTCAATAAGATATCCTCTTGGGGCATAAAATATACTAAATCTTTTAAATATTTTTTTTTCTAATAGTAGAGTAGCTGCTACTATTTTCTTATTTTTTCTTACTCCAAGAAAATGTGGAATCCAGCCGTTTTTTTCTTTTAATTTTCCCCATTTTACTGTTTGGTGAAAATTTGAACAAGGTAATTTTAGTGCTATTGTTTCAAATTCTTTTTCATTTAATATTGAAAATTCCATAATTATATCATTCCTTAACTAGAACTAGTATAATATTTATGTGTTTAAAAGTCAAATGACCATTTTTTAAAAAATCTTTCAAAAGAAAAAGATGTTAACATCTTTTATATCATATAATTATTTGGAAATTGATTTTCATTATTTACGTTATTAGAAATTGGTACTGGTCTTGAAAACATATTATTACTGTTTTCTAGATTATTGACTCTTCTTTCTAATCTTCTTAGTTGTCTTTCTAAGTTGTCAATTCTTTCGTTTTGTCTTCTTAATTCATTAGAACAGTTACACCCTTGATTGTTTTGTTGTGGTGGCATTGGTGGCATAAATCCGTATGGCATTTGATTATTCATATTATCCTCCTTTATTCGTTTTATTATATGCAATATGCTATTACTATGTTATAATTAGTACGGTGATTTTTTTGAGATTAAGAAATGTTAAAAATAAGGATATTATACTTGATTCTTCTTCTTTTTTAGTGGTTAACCCTTCTAATTATAAAGGAAAGTGGTATGAAGTATTTGGCAATCATAATCCGATTTTTTTAGAGATTGGTATGGGAAAAGGTGACTTTATCATAGAAAATGCTAAAAGAAATCCTAATATTAATTTTGTTGGTGTTGAAAAATACGATAGTGTTATTGTGCGTGCTATTCAAAAACTAGAAGAAGAAAGTATTCCTAATTTAAGACTTGTTAGGATGGATGCCAGATTTATTGAAGATATTTTTTGTCGTGAAATAGATAGAATTTATTTAAATTTTTCTGATCCTTGGCCAAAGAAGAGACATAAGGAAAGAAGACTTACTAGCAAGACTTTTTTAGAAAAATATGATTATTTATTTAAAATGGAGAAGGAAATTTATATGAAAACGGATAATTGTTCTTTATTTGAGTTTTCTTTGGAGACATTAAGTCAGTTTGGATATATATTTGAAAAAGTGTCACTTGATTTACATAATAGTGATGTAAGTAATAATGTTATGACTGAATACGAAAGAAAATTTGTTAGTAATGGTATAAAAATAAATTATTTAATAGCTAAAAAGTCTGTCTAATTTATAAAAAAAGTGTTAAAATTATATTAACTTATTAATTTGTTTGATATAATTAATATAGAGTAGGTGTAATATGAAAAAAATAATATTTTTGATTACCTTGCTTGTATTTTTTACAGGTTGTTCTATAAAGAATATAAACAGTTATGATATTAATGATATTATAGATGATGCGTTGGCAGTTGAAGATAGCGTTACAAATGTAATATTTGATGGATATAAATATTATCTTCCTAGAGGAATAAAAATTATAGATAAGAAGGATTATAATTCTAAATTGTTATCTAGTGGTAATTATTATTATCTTTATGTTGATGTAATATCTTATTATCATAAAGCAGAGTTGAATTATTCAAGTGATGATAATTTGTATTTTTCTAAAAGAATATCTTATCAAGGGAAAGAAGGATATGTCGAAATTACTGAGAGTGAAGATGATAACTATTTCTTAAAAATAGTGTATAATTATGCTAAAATTGAAGCATATGTAAATTCTTCTTTTTTGAATAATGCAATATATGATTCTATTAGAATTTTGTCATCGGTTACTTATAATGATAAAGTCCTAAGTACTATTATTGGTGATAATGTTCTTGATTATCAAGAAGAAGAATTTTCTCTTTTTGATTCTAAAAGAGAAGATGGGACATTTCTTGATTATATTGAGGAATATGATGTATATGATGATAGTAATCAAATAAAAGATGAAGATATTTTAGATGCTAATAGTTAATAAGAGAGGTGCTTTTAATGGGATTATTTGATAAATTAAAAAATGTATTTTTTGAGGAAGAATATGTTGAAGTAGAAGAACCAGTGAAGAAGGAAAAAGTAACGGTAGCAAAAAAGATAGAGACTCCTGAAGTTAAAAAGGTCAGAGAAGAAGCTATTAAGGTAGAAAAGAAAAATGTTGTTGAACCAGATGAGACAAAAGAATTTCCAAAACAGGTAGAGCATGATTTTAAGTTTCCTATGGATTTTGATGAGAAGGATTTTGAAGTAGAAGATAGAAGGTCTGTTCCTGAAAAAGAGGTAGTAGTTGAGACACCTCCAGTTTATAAGGAAAAGGTAGATTTTGATGATTCTAGTAGTAATTATCATATCTCTGGTTATCAAGGACTTTATGAAGGAAGTGAGAGAAAAGATAAAAAGTCAGGATTTACTCCTTCTCCTATCATATCTCCTATATATGGAATTCTTGATAAAAATTATAGAAAAGAAGAGATTGTTACTAAAAAAGAAATTAGACTTTCTGTTTCTTCTAACAAAAAAGTTGATTTAGATTATGTTAGAGAGAAAGCTTATGGAGATTTAGCAAGTGAAATTACAGAATCTATTCATGAAGAAGTTCATGATGTGGAAGATAAAGAGAAGGATTCTTTATTAGAGGATAATTTACTTTATGATTTGAGTGAAGAAGAATCTCCAGCTGTGAAGGTTGTAACTGTTGGTGATGCTGAGGAATATTTTAACGATTTAGGGTTAGAATATAATGTAGATTATAAAGTTGAAAAAGAAGTGAGGGATGAAGAGGAAAAGAAATCTGATAAGGTTGTTACTAGAAGAGTGGATAGGAAGAAAAATGAATTATTGAATGAAAATGATTCTTTAGATGTAGAAGAGGTAACTGATGAGGTAAAAGATAAGAATAATGAGGATAGTAATTTGTTTGATTTAATTGATTCTATGTACGAGGATAAGGAGTGATGAGATGGAACTTTTTAGTGAGGTAATGCCTATTATATTATATTTTTTAGGTGCTGTTTTATTAGTTGTATTAATTATGTTAGTTGTAAAATTGATAGATACTGTTGAAAAAACAAATTTTCTTTTAGATAACATTACTGCTAAAGCACAATCACTGGATGGATTATTTGATGCTATCGATTCAGTTGGAGAGACTATATCTTCTGTCAATTTTAGGTTGATTAGTACAGTTACAAACATCTTTGAGAAGATTTTTCATAAGAAAAAAAAGAAAAAGAAAAAAATAGAAAAGGAGAATGATGAATATGAGTAAATCTAAGAAAAGTGGGTTAGGGAAATTTATTGCTGGTGTTGCTGTAGGAGCTGGTCTTGGTGTTTTGTTTGCTCCAAAGAAAGGTAGTGAAACAAGAGAAGATTTAAAGAAATTATTTGATGATATGATAAAAAAAATCAAAGATATTAAACCAGAAGAGGTAAAGGAAACTATCGAGAAAAAAATTGATGAAATTAAAAAAGGGCTTGCTGATTTAGACAAAGAGAAAGTTTTAGCTATAGCAAAAGAAAAAGGAATGCAGTTAAAAGAAAAATGTGAAGAGTTAGTTGTTTATGCTAAGGAAAAGGGAACTCCTATTATTGAAAAAACTGCTAAAGAATTGAAAACAAAAACTGCTGATGTAGTTCGTGAAGTATTGGCTAAGTTAGAAAGTTAGTTATTGTTGGTGTTTCTATAAAAAAACTTCAATTAAATGAAGTTTTTTTGTTGGATAAAATTTTATAATAATCAAAACCAAATGATTCTCTTCATTTTCCATGGTTGTACATCCTTTGAAAAGTAAACTTTGGAATAAGGATAAGCTGATTCTTGGAATTTTTAGTCGATTTACTGTTATTAAGGTAAATCTTCTTTTTTATCTATAAAAAAAGATACAACTTGGTAGTTATATCTATTTGCTTTTACATAGATTGCTTTTTTTGTTCTTGTTTTATTTTGAGCCTATTTTTTATTTAATGTTTCTTAGAGTTTTGTCGATATCGTTATTTTGTTCTTTTTTGTATCCTGTAATATCTTCAAGCATTTTATATTGAAATGCAAGTTCTATGCATTTGTGTAGGATATCATCTCTATCCCAAGCATATCTTGTTGCATCTATTTTTTCTTCACCATTAGGTAATATAATCGTTTTCATGCCACTTTTATGAAGTTGTACATTTCCTTTTTTGGATGCGTCAATAAATGTCATACGGTTATGACTTCTATTACTTAAAAGTGATAGATTTAATTCATTAATTGGATCTACAGTTAACTGTGTTCCACTCCATCCAGCAGCAGCAAAACTTCTACCACTTAGTGGATGGTGAACTTCACTACTTGAAAGATTTGGATTTTTAGAGTAACAAAGCATTCCTAAATATTGTGAGTATTTGTCTTTTCCGTCTTCTACAAAATGAAATCCACATCTATTCTTGGCCATATAGTTTCTTGTGTCAAGATTTATTATTTTGTTATCGATTAATGCTCTTGCAAGAGTTGTCATGTCTTCTGAATTTGAGAATAGTCCAGCGTGACCACTTAATATTCCTTGTGGTTGCCCTAATATTCTTGCTTTATCATCAGTAGATACACCCAATGTAGCATTGGTTCTTACCAAAAAGTTTCCATCTTTATAATATCTTCCATCATAATTTCCATTAGCTGTATTATCAAGTCTTGCTTCTGGTATTTTAGTAAACGTACTATTCATATGAATCTTTTCTAGAATCTTTGTAGAAAGATACTCGTCATATTTCATTCCACTGACACTTTCAATGACATATTTTAATACCATTGGTGCAAAATCATTATATAAATTAGCACCATAAGCTACCTCTTTTCTTACCGTATCAAATAAAATTTCTTCAGCTTCTTCTATATTTTTTGCTGTTTCGATTCTTGTTTTTGTTGCAAGTGGTTCAAATGTTAATAGTTGGAAAACAGGAATTCCTTTAAGATTTATAAATTGTGGCACATATTTTGTTACATCGGCATTTAAATCTAGCATTCCTTTTTCCACTAATGTAAGTGTTGCAATTGCAGTAAATAATTTAGTACATGAAGCTAAATCAAACAAGGTATCTTCTTTCATTGGTTTTACACTAGGAATATATATTCCATTTTTTAAAAGAACTTCTTCTCTATTACCAATTACTAGTTGTTCTTGATATGATTTTGTTCCATAAGAAATCACTGCCCCTGGTGCCATTTTTCTAGCCTGAATAAAATCCTTTAAGTCTTCTTCTATTCTAGATCTTTTATATAATTCATCACGCAATTCTTGAATGCTAGCATCTTTGTTTTCTTTTAGTACTTGTAGTACTACTTTTAATAAATTTTCATACTGTTCTTTTGGATATAAATCTTTTTGTTCTTTTTCTGCTCCTATATTCTCATTTTGAATGAGTTGTTTAATATAATTATCATATTTATTCATCGAAATTCTCCCCCCTCCTTTATATATAATGATAAATGTGTGCTCATTATATCAAATTTTGTAAAATAGTCAAATTTTTCTTGATTTTGTTCGGTTTTATGTTAGAATTGAATTAATCATTTGATGGTGATGAATGGATTAGTTGCAATTTTTATATTATAGAGAAGTTATGGTCGGTGAAAATAACTAAAAGTTGTAATGAAGTTACACATTTTGAATCAAATCGAGTCCTTGCGTTAAAAGGTTAGAGTGTATAGCAATTCTTGTTATAAAGTAAGATGGTACCACGATTTTTCGTTCTTACATTATAATGAGAATTTTTTATTGGAGGTGTTTTTATATTTTGGTTATGTATGTTTAATTGTGGAATTTTATTTGATTATAATAATGAAGAGTGTCAGTTAAATAGTGTTATTATGTTAAAGAAAAGAGGTAGATAAAGATGAATTTTTTTGATGAATTAAAATGGCGTGGACTGATAAAAGATTTGTCAAGTCCGGATTTGGAAAAAAAACTAAATGAGGAGTCTGTTACTTTTTATTGGGGAACAGATCCTACTGCAGATAGTTTACATTTAGGGCATTATTCTTCACTTGTTACAGCAAAGCGTTTAGCAAGAGCTGGACATCATCCTATTTTGTTGGTAGGTGGAGCAACTGGACTTATTGGAGATCCTAGACCTACAGCTGAACGTGAAATTATTGCTTATGATACTGTTAAGAAAAACTTGGAGGGAATTTCTAATCAAGTTTCTAGATTATTTGATGGGAATGTTACTATTGTTAATAATTACGATTGGACTAAGGATTATTCTTTTATTGATTTTTTAAGAGATACTGGAAAATATATTAATATTAATTATATGCTTGATAAGGATATTATTCGTCGAAGGTTAGATAGTGGAATTACTTATGCTGAATTTTCTTATACTTTGTTGCAAGGAAACGATTTTGTTCATTTATTTGAGCATTATAATTGTATTTTGCAAGCAGCAGGAAGTGATCAATGGGGAAATATAACTACGGGAATTGAATTAATAAAGAAAAAGTTAGGAAAAGAAGCATATGGATTTACAATGCCACTTATCTTAGATAAGATGGGAAATAAGTTTGGTAAAAGTGAAGGCAATGCTTTATGGCTTGATAAAAATAAAACTTCTTCTTATGAATTATATCAATATTTAATTAATACTGATGATGAAATGGTTATTCATTATTTAAAGGTTTTTACTTTTTTGTCTGTTGAGGAAATAGAATATATAGAAAAACGACATAAAGAACATCCAGAGTTAAGAGAAGCACAAACAGCTTTGGCCCATGAAATTATTAGAGATTTACATGGAGAGGAAGAATATCAAAATGCACTTAGCATGAGTAAGGCATTATTTAGTGGAGATATATCAAAGTTAAGTGGAAAAGAAATTTTAGAAGCTTTTAAAGATGTTCCTAAGGAGATCCTTTATTCAGATATGAATATTGTGGATATGTTGGTAGAAAAGAAAATTTGTTCTAGTAAGAGGGAAGCAAGGGAGTTTGTAGGTTCTGGGACTATTAGTATCAATGGCAAGAAGATTACCGATTTGGAAACGATTGTTTCAAAGAATATGGCAATGGAAGGAAAATATGTTATTGTAAGAAGGGGAAAGAAAAAATATTATCTTTTAGAGTATAAATAAAAAAAGTAGACAACTGTCTACTTTTTTTGAGCCATTTTTACTCATAAAAAAACTTGCTTAGCAAGTTTTTATCTGTTGTAGTATTCAACGATTAATGATTCGTCGATATCAGCATTTAGTTCACGTCTTTCAGGTAATCTTACATAAACACCTTCAAGTTTATTTTCATCAAAGGTAACGAATTCTACTCTTGATGCTACTTTTTCTAATGCTTCTTTAACTACTTTCAAGTTTTTATCTTTATCTTTTAATGAAATGGTAGAACCTACTTTTACTCTGTATGATGGAATATCTACTTTTTTACCATTTACTAGAATGTGCCCATGATTAACAAGTTGTCTTGCTCCTCTTCTAGTAGTTGCAAATCCTAAACGATAAACTAAATTATCAAGTCTAGATTCAAGAAGTCTTAGGAAATTTTCACCATGAATACCCTTCATTTTTCCAGCTTCTACGAAAGTTTTATGGAATTGTTTTTCTCCTAATCCATACATAAATCTCACTTTTTGTTTTTCTTTTAATTGAACACCATAGTTAGATAGTTTTCCTTTACGATCAGCACCATGTTGCCCAGGTCCATATGGACGTCTTGCAATTTCTTTTCCGTTTTCTAATAGGCTTATACCAACTCTACGTGCTTGTTTGTAGCTAGAACCAGTATATCTTGACATTTTAAATTCCTCCTTTATTTATTTACATAAACAAAAGACTTTTAGTATTTCATATTCTTAGGGAGTCTATTTTAATACTTTCACTTAACAGCTCAAAGTTACTTGTAAACGGAATAGACACATTAAAAACTAAAATACCAGCTGTTTATGCAATAAGTATTATACATAAAAAGGTATCAATAGTCAAATATAATTTTTTTGTTATTTTAATTTTACGTTTATAGAATCGTTTACAAAACTAAGGTTTCTAGATAAATATTGTTATCATTTTTAAAGATAAGTAGAATTAAGTAAGATAGATTATTATTAATAATTATTTTGTGTAGTTCATGAATAGAAAGATTAGTATTATCAAAATGAATATTTTTACTATTTATAAATTCTAAATATAGTTTTGATATTTAGCTATCTTAGTAATTTTTTCTTTAACATATAAAGAAAATTCTAGTTGTTTTATGGTTATTTTATTTAAGTAGCCCTCCTTTCACACATGAAAAAATTCCATATTAACGTGATATAGGATACTTTTATAAAATAAAACTCACACCTTGTGTGAGTGATTTTCTAAGCGGAGAGTTTACAACTTTTCACTTCATAACGATTTGATATAAAAAAATATTAATCACTATATTAAGTATAAGGCAAATATTAAATAATATTCTAATCTGATGCCTTAAAAATAGATATGTTTATGTTTATTAATTATTAAATTGTTAATTTCTAGCTATTTTTTTAGTAAGCTTGTTTTTAGTTTTGAAAATTTTTTCTTGTCATGGAATTTTTTTCTTTCATAATTTTCTTATAAATTGTTAAAAAAACTATCAAAAACCTTCTTGTTTGTGTTAATATATTAATATAGGAAAAATCGAGGTGATTATACTGTGGATAATCTTTCTTTAATTATAGCATCATATATAATAATTGCAATCGTTTTAATGTTTGTTACTCTTGGATTCATAAAGAAGAAAAGAGTAAATAAATTTAAAGAAGAACTCGAGTATTTAGATAAAGAAAAAAATGAAATTGAGAGTGCTCCAGTTATCTCAGAACTTGCAAAGCTTGAGACCATTGCTAAAAATGATAGAATGGAAGAGAAATATAGAGCTTGGTTTGATAGCTTTGATCATATTAAAAATGAGATTATACCTAAAATAAATGATATGATAATCGATTTGGATATCTATTTAGATAAAAAGCAGTTTAAAGATTATGTTATACATGTAGCTAAAACAGAACTTGCTATATATAAGGCAAGAACAGCTACAGATAATTTACTTGATGAAATTAAGGAAATTAATTTAAGTGAAGAAAAGTATAGGAAAATAATTATTAAATTAAAAGCTAGATATCGTGAACTTCAATCTATTTTTGAGAATAAAAAATCTGATTATGAAGATATTGCTAATGTTATTGAATTACAATTTGAAAATATTGAAAAAAGGTTTCAAGATTTTGAAGATTGTATGGAAGTAAATGATTACCAAGAAGTTTTTCATATTGTAAAAGGTATCGATATTATGATAGATCATATGGGAATTGTGATTGAAGAAGTTCCAGATTTAGTACTTCTTGCTAATAAATTAATTCCTAAAAAGATTGAACAAATAACGGAAATTTACGAAGATATGAAAGCAAAGAAATTTCCGTTAAAACATTTGAAAATAGAATATAATGTAGAAGAATCTTTAAAAAATGTCAATCAAATTATCGATAGGATTAAGGTTTTGAATTTAGAAAATTGCATGTTTGAACTTAAGACTATGCTAGAATATTTGGATTCTTTGTTTAATGAGTTTGAACTTGAAAAAAAATCAAAAAGAGAGTATGAAGAGACTAAGGAAATTTTTGATAAGAAACTTGAAAAGTTAAGTCATGTAGTAAAAGATATTTATTTGCAGTTAGATGATATAAAGAATATGTATGATCTTACTGACAACGATGTTAAGATTATCGATGAAGTTAATACAAAACTTAATGAGTTAGTAGATAAGTATAAAATTACTACTAAAAGTCTCAGTAGAAAAAAAATACCTTATTCGGAGGCTTTTTCTTTGATTGGTGAGTATTTAAATACTCTTAAGGCCATTGAGAGTGAATTGGACGTTGCTCTTAAGAACCTTGGTAATATGTATGAAGATGAAGTAAGAGCAAGAGAACAATTAGATGAGATTCAAGAGCTGTTGAAACAATCTAAGGCAAAAATTAGAAGTTATAAATTGCCTATTATTTCTAATAATTATTTTGTGGAGCTACAGGAAGCTAATGAGGCTATTTTAGAGATTATAAAAGAGTTAGAGAAAAAGCCCATTGCTATTAAGATTCTTAATACTAGAGTGGATACTGCAAGAGATTTAGTTTTAAAACTTTTTAATACAACTAATGATATGATTAAAACGGCAAAGTTAGCGGAGTACTCTATTGTCTATGGGAATAGATATAGAAGTCAGGATATTAATATTAATAGTGGTTTAAATCAAGCCCAAGTACTTTTTTATAAGGGAAATTATAAACGAGCTTTGGATGTTACTATTTCTACTATAGAAAGAGTAGATAAAGATATTAGAGAGAAGGTATCGGAGTTGTATGAAAAATCAAATTAATAATCATGGGTTTAGCAAAGCAGAAGTTATGGTGGTTTTGTGTGCATTGTTAGTGTTTTTAGCAATTCTTATCAAATCTTTGTCTGATAATAAAGATACTAATAATTATTCAATGTTAAAAAAGCAGGCAGAAAATTTTATTTATAAAGTTAGCATCTATAAGGATATGTATACAAGAGATGATAATGTTTATTATTTGGATTATTTAATTGATAATGATTATGCTATTGATCTTTCTAATCCTTTTGATGCAACGGATAGTTGTGATAGATATGAATCTTTTGTAAAAATAGAAGGAAGTAAAAAGTCTGTTTCGTTAAAATGTGGTCATTTTTTGGTTGAGGGTGTTTCTGATGGAGAGTATACCATTTATCAGTTATCTGATTGGACAGAAGAGGCAGCAAATGGTGAGTTTTCTATTTTATATAATTATCGTAAGAATGGAGAAGAGGTAGGAGATCATTATATGCTTGAGAATGAGTTTATTGATTTTTATAATGAAAAAGAGGATAGTCATATTGTTAGTTTAGCAGAGGTGAGTGGTGATGATGTTCAATTAGTTACGAAGTCGATGTATAGAGAGAAGATTGAAGTTAAAAAAATTGGATAATTATTCATTAAAAAAGATGAATTGTCATCTTTTTTTTGATATACTTAGTATGGTGATATGAATGGGAATATTTAGTAAAATAAAGAACATTTTTAAAAAAGAGGAAAATCATTTAGAAAAAGAGAATACGTTTTTTGATGAGAAAGAGGAAAATTTAGAAGAAGATTCTGTTACTGTAGAGGAGAATTCCTTGAGTATTTCTTCGGATAGTTCTTTAAAAAAAGATAAGGAAGATGTAAAGATTTATGAAAAGGGTCTAACGAAAACTAGAGAGAATTTTGTTTCTAAGTTAATTAATCTTACGAATAAGTATCATAAGATTACGGAAGAGTATTTTGATGAATTAGAAGAAATCTTGATTATGGCTGATATTGGTGTCAATACAGTTATGGATTTTATGGAGCGATTGAGGAAAAGGGTGAAGTCTGAGAAAATTGAAGATTTGGAATATTTAAAGGAAGTAATTGTTGATGAGCTTTTTATTATATATGTAAATGATGAAGTTATTGTTAATAAGATTCATTTTAGTGAAGAAAAACCTACCGTTATCCTTTTTGTTGGGGTCAATGGAGTGGGAAAGACTACTACTATTGCTAAAATGGCTTCGATGTTTCATGATGAGGGAAAGCGTGTTATGATGGTGGCTGGTGATACTTTTAGGGCAGGTGCTACAAAACAGTTACAAGAATGGGCAGAAAGAACGGAGTCTATTTTTGTTGGTAAGGAAGAGGGGGTAGATCCTTCTAGTGTTATTTACGATGGCCTTCAGAAGGCGTTGGAAGAAGAGGTGGACGTAGTACTTATCGATACGGCAGGTAGGTTACAGAATAAGGTAAACCTTATGAAAGAGCTTGAAAAAATTAATAAAGTAATTGGAAAAGTAATTCCTTCTGGTCCTCATGAAACGCTTTTAATCATCGATGCTACCACTGGACAAAATGGGATATCACAAGCAAAGGCCTTTAAAGAAATAACGGATATTACTGGAATTGTTCTTACGAAGCTCGATGGTACGGCTAAGGGTGGAATTGTGCTTGCTATTAAGGAAAGTGTGGGAATTCCGGTTAAGTTTATTGGACTTGGAGAAAGAAAAGAAGACTTACAAGTTTTCGATATTGAGAAGTATATATATGGATTATTTAAGGATATGATGTAGGGCTTATGGATAGAGTAGTTTATTTAAATAATCTATATGATTATTATAAGGATTTATTTACTGATAAACAAAAAATGTATTTTGAGAGTTATTACTGGGATAATTTGTCTCTTAGTGAGATTGCCTTTAATTATGAAGTTAGTCGAAATGCGGTTTATAATCAACTTAAAATTATGGAAGAAAAATTAGTGGAGTTAGAAAGTATTTTGCATCTTTATGAAAGAAAAAATAAGGTTGTAGAGATTTTAATGGATGTTGTTGATGATCATGTTTTAACTCAAATTAAAGGGTTATTATAAAAAAGAATATTAGTGAGGGTGATTATATGTTTGATAAAATTTCTTTTATAGGTGAACAAAATATTTTTGTGAATTTAAAGCCAGAAGTAGAGATAACGAATAATATTTTGAGTTCCCATGTTGTTATTACTGACCGAGAAAAACAACTTCTTGGTGAGATTGCTGAGTTGGATTCTGGCAGGGTTAAGATTAAACTTCTTGGTGAGTTTCAAGATGGTAAGCTTTATGGAGGTATTATTAGAAAACCGTTACTCGATGCTTCCGTTAGAGCAGTAAATTCGGAAGAGATTGCCATTATTCTGGGTGGAAATAATCCTGATGGTTTGATTTTGGGAGCTAGTCCTTTCTATAATGGTGAATCGGTATTTTTCAATATTAATGAATTTTTTAGTAATCATTTTGCTATTTTTGGTAATAGTGGTAGTGGAAAAAGTTGTGGAATGGCTAGATTAGTACAAAATGTATTTTTGAATAATAAGATTAAACCTTATAATGCTAATTTTATCTTGTTTGATGTTTCTGGTGAGTATTCTCATGCATTTAGTAATTTATCCAATATCGATCCAAATTATAATTATAGGGTATTTACGACTGGTGGTGATAGTAATCATTCGAATGGATTTGAGCAACTAAGAATTCCTTTATGGTTACTTAATTCTTCGGATTTGGCTCTTTTACTTATGTCTAATTCTCATTCTCAACTTCCTATTGTAGAAAGAATGTTAAAATTAGTAAGAATTTTTGCTGAATCGGATGATGTTTCCCTTGCTTATAAGGATCATTTGATTGCTAAAGCTATTGTTTCCGTTTTGTTTAGTGATTCTACTCCTGTTAGAAAGAAAAATGATATCTTTTCGATAGTGGAGACTTGTTCTACGGTACATTTTAATTTAGAAGCGGTGATTACTGGAGTGGGTTATACAAGAAAATTTAGAGATTGTTTTAATATTGATAAATTTGGTACGTTTACAGAAAGTATTTTGTTTACTGAGTATGTTACTTCTTTTATTCATGATGAGTTTGATGATTATGAACCGAAGAATATTACTTACTACAGTTTACAAGACTTGGAAAAAGCTTTAGACTTTACATTGATTTCTGAAGGATGGTATAAGAATGAGAATACTTATGCAGATGCTGTGAGTGTTAAAGTTAGGCTTCATTCTTTAGTGACTGGTCCGTATAGCAAAATATTTAATTATAATAGTAAGGTTAATCTAGAGCAATATTTGAGTTATTTACTTTTTAAGAATGGAAAAAAGTGTCAAATTGTTAATATTAACTTAGATGATATGGATGATTCTATTGCTTCTGTTATTACTAAGATTATGACAAGGATGATTTTTGATTTTTCTAAAAGTATTCCTAATCGTGGAAGTATTCCTTTTCATATATTGGTAGAAGAAGCTCATCGCTACATTAAGAATGATAATGATCATTATTTAATTGGATACAATATTTTTGAACGTGTTGCTAAGGAAGGCCGTAAGTATGGTGTTATTTTAGGAATTATCTCTCAAAGACCGGTAGAATTATCAGATACGGTTATATCTCAGTGTTCAAATTTTTTGATATTTAAGACGAATCATCCAAGAGATGAGGAATATATTAAGAAGATGATTCCTAATATTAATACTGATATTGTCGATAAACAAAAAGGCCTTCAATCCGGTTCTTGTCTTGCTTTTGGTACTGCTTTTAAAATACCGGTTATTGTTAAGTTAGAGATGCCTAATCCTACCCCTTTGAGTAGTAATAGTGATATTGTTATACATTGGCTAAATACTAGATAAGTTTTTCATTTTAATCTTGGTATTTTTGCATATCATTTCTAGGTATTTTTATATAACTATGATATAATGATATCAGGTAGTACTTTGTTAATGCTTTGTCAAATGATTGTAAATGTTAGCGTAAATGTAAAATAACTTTGTAAATATATTAGATAGTAGTAATTGTAAATTTTTATAGTGGGAGTATAATATGAATAAAAAAGATTGTATTGATAAAACTGGGATTGATTATGTTTTGAAAAAATATGAAGATGGAACTAAGTTGATGATTTCTCAATTGCATCAAGAAATTCTTACTATTATGGATGAAATTCATAGAGTTTGTAAAAAAAATCATATTAAGTATTGTCTTATTGCGGGAAGTGCTTTAGGGATTTGTAATTATAAGGGCTTTATTCCATGGGATGATGATATGGATATATCTATCGAGAGAAAAGATTGGAAGAGATTTGTAAAGGCAATGCAAAAGGATCTTGGTGATGATTTTTATTTTGATTGTTATGATATTGATAAAAGATATAATACAATTTCTGGACCAACTATGAAGGTTCGTAAAAAAGGGACTTATATCGAGGAGGTTAATTTTCTTTTGAAAAATCGATGCAAACGCGGTGATGGTGTGTTTGTCGATGTTATTATTTATGATAACATTCATGAGAATAAATTTATTGATGAGTTGTGCAGAACGGTTGTTAAAATTAATATGTTGTTTATTGTTTTGTTGGATAATTTGCATATTAATCCAATTCCGTTTAAAAGTTTTGTTTATTGGTTTAGTAATAAGTATTCGAGGATGTGTGAGAATTCTAAATTAGTTTCTCAACCAATATCGGTTCCTTGGGAAAAGTTTTTACATGAACCGGTATTTTTAAAAAGGGATGTATATCCAGTTAAGCTTTATGAATTCGAGGGTAGAAAATATTATTCTTATAATAATATAGAAAAGGTATTGAAGGAATGGTATGGACCTAATTGTTTGAAACGGTTAGAGAATGGTGTTTATGTCGAAACTTTACCGATTGATAAGAGAAAACCGAAACATATACGTGATATTAATTTAGATGGGGAAGGCCCTAGAAGATAGATTTTGTTTATAGGAGGATGTTATGTTTGAATCATTGGGAGAAAGATTACAAAATGCTATACATAAGATAAAAGGGTATGGAAAAATAAATGAAGATAATATTAGTGAGATGATGAGAGAGATTCGTCTTGCCTTATTGGAAGCGGATGTTAATTATACAGTGGTGAAGGAATTTACTACAAAAGTCAAAGAAAAAGCTTTGGGAGAAGAGGTACAAAGAAGTTTAAAACCTGGTGAGGTGTTTGTTAAAATTGTAAAAGATGAATTGACTCTTCTTTTGGGTGGAGAACAAAAACCTTTGAATTTGACGGGAAACCCAGCTATTGTGATGTTAGTTGGTCTCCAAGGAAGTGGAAAAACCACAGCAATTGGAAAACTTTCTAATTTACTTCGAAAAAAACATAATAAAAAACCACTTTTAGTGGCATGTGATGTTTATAGACCAGCTGCTATTGATCAGTTAAAACAGATTGGAAAACAGTTGAATATAGAAGTTTACGATGAGGGAAAAAATGATCCAGTTACTATAGCTAAAAATTCTATTGAGTATGCTAAAAGTAATAAATATGATTATGTTTTAGTCGATACGGCAGGTAGACTTCATATTGATGAAGAATTGATGGATGAATTAGAGAATATAAGAAATTCTATTTTGCCTCAAGAAATTCTTTTGGTAATCGATTCCATGATGGGACAAGATGCTATTCATGTAATAGAAGGTTTTAACAATAAATTGCCATTGACGGGAGTTATTTTGACGAAGTTGGATGGAGATACTAGAGGTGGAGTTGCACTTTCTGTTAGACATCTTACCAATGTTCCTATTAAATTTATTGGAACTAGTGAAAAGATGGATGGAATTGATATTTTCGATCCAGAGAGGATGGCCGGACGAATTTTAGGAATGGGAGATATCGTATCTCTTGTTGAAAAAGTTCAGTCGGAAATAGATGAAAAAGAAGCGGAAAAAGCTGCTAAGAAATTACAAAATGGTAAGTTTGATTTGGAGGATTTTCTTTCTCAGATGAAACAGATAAAAAAACTTGGTCCACTTGAGAATTTATTGAAGTTGATCCCAGGAGCTTCAAAATTAGGATTAAATCATGTTCATATCGATCCTAAGCAACTTGCACATGTGGAAGCTATTATTTTGTCTATGACGCCAAAGGAAAGAAAAAATCCAGATATTATAAAGGCAAGTAGAAAGACAAGGATAGCTAAAGGGTGTGGCCTTTCTGTTCAAGAAGTTAACAAATTATTAACTCAATTTGATCAAATGAAGAAAATGATGAAGCAATTTAGTAATGGAAATATGAAAATGCCATTTTAAAAGTAAACTTTGTATTTATTGAGTAAAAAAGTAATTTCATCTATTATTGGAAATTACTTTTTTTGGTTAGTTTTTCTTTCTTTTTCTTTTTTAGAAAAAAGAATAATATTAACATGATTATAGCTAATATTAATATTATGATTGCAACTGTTTCAAAGGCTGCTCCAGCCTTACGCCCCGTTGTTAAGAGGCTTCCTAAGTTTGCTCCGGGATCATTATTTAAGGTATTTGCAATAATTAATAAAATGATGGATACGATGAATGATATAATGCTTATAATTAAACATATTGTGTGCATTTTCTTTCCTCCTTTATTCCTATTATATATGGATTAAGGAAATTTTCAATTACATTTTTTTTGATTATTGCTTGTTTTTTTATCTTAATTGCTTTAATATTTTATTAGGTTCATCTACAGTTAACTTAAGTATATTATATAAAATGAGAGAGAAATTTAAAGAAAGGAATATGATAATATACTACTCAGTGCTAAATACAAGTTCTCTTTTTGTAACTGAATGTGTTATCATATGAGATATTTATGAAAGTTGCTTTGTTAAATGAGAATAGTCAATCTTCTAAGAATAAAGAGATTTATTCGACTCTTAAATCGATTTGTGATGAAAAGGGATATTATTTATATAATTATGGAATGAGTGAGGATAATGATGCAAATTTGACTTATGTACAGTTGGGGCTTCTTTCAGCTATCCTTTTAAATAGTGGTGCTGTTGATTTTGTGGTTACTGGTTGCGGAACCGGGCAGGGTGCTATGCTTGCATTAAATAGTTTCCCTAATGTGTTTTGTGGATTGGTAGTCGATTCTACTGATGCTATGTTATTTGCTCGAATTAATGCTGGTAATGCCATTAGCCTACCATTTGCTAAAGGTTATGGATGGGGAAGTGAAATCACATTGAGGAATATTTTTGCTAGTTTATTTTCTTGTGAATTTGGTGGTGGTTATCCTATCGAACGAAAAGAACCAGAACAGAGAAATAAGAAAATACTAGATGACGTAAAGAAGCTAACAAATAAGGATATGTTATCCATATTAAAGGAAATCGATAAAGAATTTTTGAAATCTACTATTGATAACCATTATTTTAGAGAAAACTTTTTTAAACACTGTAAGGATAAGGAAATTGGCCATTATTTAAAGGGATTGTTAGAGTGATTAAACAACTTTAAAATAAGTAAGTTTAAGTACAATTTACTTATTTTTTTATGATTATAGGCAAGATTAGAAGAAATTTTTTTCTTTTACTACATAATTTTTAATGGTGATTTTAAGTTGAGTTTTAATCGATTTTTTTTTCTTTTGTTTCTTTTTCTTTTAATTCTTTTAAATATTTTTAGTTATGTTCATAATTATGAGGGTAATTTACTAAATTATATTAGTATAGTTGATGAGAATGTAAGAAAGGTTGAGATGATGAACGAACACAAATCAAAGGTTTTAGTTTTTTTCCCAGTTACTGACTATGATGATTTAAATGATATTATTTTCAAGAAAATGGAATCTTATGTTTCGAATTTTAGAAAAAGTATCATGAGTCCTTCTATTCAGCCAGATTTTTACTATACTTTAAATATTGATTATCAGGAATATAACTATCTTAATTATCTTTCCTATGTGTTTTATATTGAAACTTATGTTGGTGGTGCTCATCCTAATCATGAGATTTGGACTGTGAATTATGATAAAAAGGGAAACAAAGTAATTGGTATCTATGATCTGATAGAAAAAAATTCCAATATATTGAATGTATTTTCTTCTGTAAGTAGAAGGAGTTTACTTTATAATGAAAAGATTGTAGATTCTAGTATGATGATGGAAGGAACTCGTCCTTCTGTAGATAATTTTTCTAATTTTGTTTTTTCTCAGGATGGAATACACCTTTTTTTTCCACAATATCAGGTTGCTCCTTATAGTTCTGGGACATTTGTGGTTAAAGTTGGGTATGATGAGTTGTTTTAGTCTTTGGTATTATGCTATAATTAGTTTGTATGAGAATATTTAAGGGATGGATGCTATGAGAGAAAAATTCATGAGATTTTATGCAACAGATGATATTGAATTGTGCGGGGTTCTTTTTGAACCTTTTATAGAAACTAAAGTAGCCGTTATTCATGTACATGGACTTGCTAGTAATTTTTTCGAAAATAGGTTTATTTCTCATTTGAGCAATTTCTATACTAGTAAGAATTATGCTTTCGTTTCTTTTAATAATAGAGGATATGGATATTTTTCCGAGTTGTTAAAAGGAAATAAGAAAACGATTAAAGGTGGAGCAGCTTATGAAATTTTCGAGGAATGTGTCTATGATATAGAAGGTGTCATTCAGTATTTGATGTCCATTGGTTATGATACTTTTCTTTTAGAAGGACATAGTCTTGGATGTAACAAGGTTGTTTATGCTTATCATTTTTTGAAAGATAAGTATCCTATATCAAAATTGATTTTACTTGCACCGTGTGATGTTTATAAACAACTTAGCTTGATGATTAAAGATTATGATTCCTTTTTAAAAAAGAATGTAGATTATTGTAATTCTTCTAGAGAATTAGATTTTGTTCCAAATGGACTTTTTCCTTTAGAATTTACTGCTAAAACTGTTGTTAATAACTATGGAAGTGGTGTTTCTTGTGATATTTTCAGTTATAGAAGAGTAGGCTATATCCATCCTTTGTTAAAGAGTATTATGATACCTGTTTTTATCATTATTGGTAGCAAAGATGAGTGTGTGTTTACTGAAAAAAAAGAGGCAATTGAGCATTTTTTGTATGATAATATTACTGATTTAAATGTTTATTATATAGATGGAGCAAAGCATATTTTTAAAGGGCAAGAGGAAAAGTTAGTTAAAGTTATTGGGGAATTTATATGAAAAAAATAGCAGTTTTTAGTGATATACATGGAAATTATCAGGCATTGAAAAGTATTTTGGATGATATTCATAAAGAAAATTTTGATGAAATTATTTGTCTTGGTGATTTAATTGCCATTGGTCCTTCTTCTGAGCTGTGTTTGGATATGATTATGAATTCTAATGTTAAGATGGTTCTCGGTGATTGTGAATTTTGGCAAATTAATAATCATGATGTTGATTTTTTATCACAAGAGGTAAAATATGCTAAATTTTTGAATGAATCATTGTCTGATAAGTATAAAGAATATTTAAAAACGCTTCCTTTTAGTTATGAGGTTCTAGTAGATGGGCACTTGTTTACTTTTTCGCATTTTATATTAGATGAGTATACTAACTCTTCGTATCCTTTTTTTCCTGATACTATTGTAAGTGATCAGAGCATTTACGATCATCTTTTAAATTCTAGTTTCGAGTATTTCTTTTTTGGACATGAGCATGAGAACTTTGAGGTGCATATGGATAATCGATTTTTCTCTTGTATAGGAAGTAGTGGTTGTGTTAGAGGAAATGTTAGTTTTTATACTAGTATCGAAATCGATAAGGATATGATTTATATAAAAAGAAATTTCGTTTTGTATGATAGAAATGCTTTTGAAAATCAGCTTAAACAAAAGAGTTCTTCTAGCAATGAAGATTTAAAGAAAATATTTTTTGAAAAGGAGTAGTTTGTATGCAAAATTTTATTATAGATATTATGAACACTTTTGGATATTTCGGAATTATGTTTTTGATTGCATTAGAAAATATTTTTCCGCCAATTCCTTCAGAGGTTATACTTACTTTTGGTGGGTTTATTACTACAAGAGAAAATAGTAATCTTTCTATAGTAGGAGTGATTTTCTTTGCTACTGTTGGATCGATTATTGGTGCTTTGGTTTTATATTACATTGGTAAGATTTTAAATAAGGAACGATTAAAAAAAATTGTTTCTGGTAAAGTTGGCAAGGTTTTATTTCTTAAACCTCGTGATATAGATAAGGCTGATAGATGGTTTGATACTAAGGGAAATAAAGCGGTTTTTTTCTGCCGAATGATTCCGGTTGTTAGAAGCTTGATATCTATTCCTGCTGGTATGAGTGAGATGCCTATGGGTAAGTTTTTGTTATATACTATTACTGGTTCTCTCATTTGGAATAGTGCTTTAGTTATTGTTGGAAGTTTGGTTGGAGAATCGTGGGAGAGCGTTGTTTTAATTATTGATAGATATGCTAAAATCATTGTTATTATTCTGATTGTTGTTTTTGTAATTTTAGCTTTTCTCTTTTATTTCAAAAGGAGAAAAAAACGATAATAGTTTTGTTATAGAGATGTAATTGCTTTCTTTGTAATAATTATGAAAGGATGAAGATAAGAAATGAATATAGCTGCAAAAAAAGATGAATCTTTTTATATGATAAAGGAAAAATCAAGTGGTGCTATTATATATAAGATTTGTAATCAGACTTTGTATTTTCTTATTATTAAGCAAACTTTAGGACATTTTTCTTTTCCTAAGGGACATATAGAGAATGGTGAAAATGAAGAAGAGGCTGCTATTCGAGAGATAAGAGAAGAGACTGGATATGATGTTACATTAGATATTCATTTTAAAGAAGTAAATTCTTATTCTCCTTCGGAAGGTATTATCAAAGAAGTGGTATTTTTTATAGGTGAAGTAGTCTCTGGTATAGAGAATCCGCAAAAAGAAGAAGTGAGTGATATTTCTTGGTATTCTTATGAGAATGCAAGGAAAGTCCTTACTTATGAAAGTGATATTTTCATTTTGGATAAGGCTTATCAGTACATTGTAAAAAATAAAATGAATTCGGTTATTTAATGGTTAAAGTTATATATTTTATGTAACTTTTTCTATTGACAAAAATATTCTGTAAGTGTAATATGTTAATAGTTTCTTTAGAAACTAAGGTGATTTTATGATTAATGATAAAGTTAATTCTAAGATGTTGTTTTTTTCGAAAATGTCAAAAGAGTTGTATGATAGTATGATAGAAAAAGAAGCTAAAAGATGTGGTATTAGTAGACAAGAGGCTCATGTTTTACTTTTCTTTAGTAATAATTGTGAGTTTTCTTCTGCTAAGGATGCTGTTATATATAGAGGTTTTTCTAAATCATATGTTTCGAAGGCGCTTTCTATTTTGGAAAAAAGGGGATTTGTCAAGATAGAAAATGATGATAATGATAGAAGGTATCAACATATTATAATTAATGACAGTGCTAAAGGTATCTTAGAACAGTTAAGAGCTGTTCAAAAAGAGTATTTCCTTATTTTAAAAGAAGGGATTAGTGAAGAGGATTTTTTAGTACATGTTAAAGTTATTGATAAGATAGCCGATAATGTTTTGAATAAAATGAAGGGATGATGTTATGTTTAGATTAGTTAAGAAATTTAACAAGAAGGATGTTTCCATTGTTTTGGTATGCTTAGCTTTAATTTCTTTTCAAGTTTGGTTAGATTTAAAACTTCCTGATTATATGTCTACGATTACTTCTTTGTTACAACAAGAGAGTACGCAGATAAAAGATATTTTAGAACAAGGTGTTTATATGCTTCTTTGTGCTGGTGGAAGTTTAGTTTCTGCTATTATTGTTGGGTATTTAGCATCATTATTATCTTCTACTTTTTCAAGGAAAATTAGAAGACAGATTTTTGATAAAGTACAAAGTTTTAGTATGGAAGAAGTTAAGGGATTTTCAACTAGCAGTTTGATTACTAGAACTACTAATGATGTTACTAACGTAGAAATGTTAATTTCTATGGGATTACAGCTTTTAATAAAAGCACCGATTACTGCTGTTTGGGCAATTTTTAAGATACTTAATAAAAGTTGGCAATGGAGTGCTATTACTGGTGCTGCTGTTTTAATTCTTTTGATTATGGTAGTGATTTTAATGGTAACTGTAATACCTAAGTTTAAGATAGTTCAGAAGCTTATTGATAATATTAATGGATTAACACGTGAGAATTTAACTGGTCTTAGAGTAGTAAGAGCTTTTAATGCTGAGAGTTATCAAGAAGGTAAATTTGAAGAAGGAAATAGTAAACTTACGAATACTCAGTTGTTTAATCAAAGAATTATGGGATTTATGCAACCCGTTATGTATTTGATTATGAATTTTATTACCCTTGCTATTTATTTTGTAGGAGCTTATTTAATTGATTCTGCAAATTTAATGGATAAAATTACTATTTTTAGTGATATGGTAGTGTTTACTAGTTATGCTATGCAGGTAATTATGTCATTTTTAATGCTTGCTATGATATTTATCATGTATCCAAGGGCTAGTGTATCTGCTGACCGTATTAATGAAGTTTTAGAGACGAATTCTAAAATTTTAGATGGAGATATAGATAGTGATAATTATATTCGTGGGGAAGTAGAATTTAGAAATGTATCTTTTAAATATCCTGATTCAGAAGAGTATGTTTTAAGAGATATTTCCTTCGTGGCAAGAGAAGGAGAAACTGTTGCATTCATTGGTTCTACCGGTAGTGGTAAATCTACTTTAATTAATTTAGTTCCTAGGTTTTACGATGCTACTGAGGGAGAAGTGTTAGTTGATGGTGTTAATGTTAAAGATTATAAATTGAGTGTTTTACATAATAAATTAGGATATGTTCCTCAGAAGGCAGTTATGTTTAACGGAAGTGTTAAATACAATGTTTCTTATGGGGATAATGGGAAAGGAAATATTCCTTTCGAGAAGGTAAAAGAAGCTGTTAAAGTAGCACAGGCTAAAGATTTTGTGGAAAAAATGACTAATACTTATGATGCTAATATTGCACAGGGTGGTAGCAATGTTTCCGGAGGACAAAAGCAACGTTTAGCTATTGCTAGAGCTATTGCTAAGGATCCTGAAATTTATATATTTGATGATTCTTTTTCTGCTCTTGATTACAAGACTGATTATGTTCTTCGAAATGAATTGAAAAAGTATACAAAGAATGCTACTAGTCTTATTGTTGCTCAAAGAATTGGTACTATTATCAATGCAGATAAAATAGTGGTTTTAGATCATGGAAAATGTGTTGGCATGGGAACTCATAAGGAACTTTTGAAAAAATGTGCTGTATATAAAGAAATTGCATATTCTCAATTATCAAAGGAGGAGTTAGAAAATGAGTAATCAAGCAGTAAAGACTAAACCTCGTAATGTAGGACCAGGTCCTCGTGTTAGTGAGAAACCTAAAGATTTTAAATTGGCTATTAAAAAAATGATGTTTTATTTGAAGAAATATATGCCATTTATTGTGGTTGCTTTAATACTAGCATCACTTAGTTCTGTGTTATCCATTATAGGCCCTAATAAAATAAGTGATTTAACGGATATTATTAAAGATGGTCTTATTAGTGGAATTGATTTTGAAAAAGTACATTCTATTGCTATCTTTTTAGTAATACTTTATTTGGTTAGTGCTGTATTTAATTATGTTCAAACTTTTATTATGACTACTGTTGCTAATAATTTTGCTAAAGGATTAAGAAGTAGTATTTCTAAGAAGATTAATAAGTTGCCGTTAAAGTATTTTGATAATAATAGTTATGGTGATATTTTATCTCGTGTTACGAATGATGTGGATACTATTGGGATGACGATGCATCAGAGTTTGGGAAGCCTTGTTAGTGCAATTACTCTTTTTATAGGAGCTATTATTATGATGTTTGCTACTAATTGGATTATGGCTATCACTGGTATTTTAGCTTCTACTTTTGGATTTATCTTTATGTTTTTAATACTTGCTAAGTCACAAAAGTATTTCTCTTTAAGACAGGTTGAATTAGGACATCTTAATGGACATATTGAGGAAATATATTCAAATCATAGTGTAGTTAAAGCTTATAATGGAGAAAAAGAGGCTTTAGAAAGGTTTGATAAATATAATCAAAAGGTATATGATTGCAATAGAAAGAGTCAATTTTTATCTGGTTTGATGCAACCAATGATGTCTTTTGTTGGTAATTTTAGTTATCTTGCTGTATGTATTGTTGGAGCAATCCTTGTAATGAATGATCAAATATCTTTTGGTGTTATTGTGGCATTTATGATTTATGTTAGATTGTTTACTAATCCCCTTACACAAATTGCACAAGGTATGACGAATTTACAATCTACTGCTGCTGCTAGTGAAAGAGTTTTTGAGTTTATTGAAGAGAAAGAAATGGAAACAGAAGAAAATGTTACCAAAAGGCTTCATAAATCTAAAGTAAGGGGAAATATTGTATTCGATCATGTCAAGTTTGGATATAGCAATGATAAAATTGTCATAAAAGATTTCTGTTGTACGGTAAAACCCGGTGAAAAAATTGCTATAGTAGGACCAACTGGTGCTGGAAAAACTACTATGGTAAATCTACTTATGAAGTTTTATGAGATAAATTCTGGAGATATTAGAATCGATGGAGAGTCTATTAGAGAATTATCACGTGAAAATGTTCATGATTTGTTTATTATGGTATTGCAAGATACTTGGTTATTTAATGGTACGATTAGAGATAATATTAAGTATAATAAAGAGAATGTTACTGATGAAGAGATTATGAAGGCTTTAGAAGTTGTTGGGGTAGATCATTTTGTAAAATCACTACCTAAGGGACTAGATTATGTTTTAGAGGATAACGATAGTATTTCTGCTGGGCAAAAACAGCTTTTGACCATTGCCCGTGGTATGATTAAAGATGCTCCGTTTTTGATTTTAGATGAGGCTACTTCTTCTGTTGATACTAGAACGGAAGAATTAGTTCAAAAGGCTATGGATAAATTAACGGAAGGAAGAACGTCTTTTATCATTGCGCATAGACTTTCTACTATTAAAAATGCTGATTTAATACTTGTTATGAAAGATGGAAATATTATCGAACAAGGAAATCATAAAGATTTGATGAATCAAAATGGATTCTATGCTGAACTTTATAATTCACAGTTTAAAAAGTAAGTTGTGGAATTTCGTTGGATGAAGAAGATGGATTTAATCTATCTTTTTTCTATTTGAGGCAAAATATTGTAAAAATGATGAAATTTATTAAAAGTCTTTATTAGATATCAAATGTTATGTTATAATTAATAATACTAGGAGGCTTGCTATATGGATGATAAAGTAATTAGCTTTGAGTCTAATTTTAGTGTGTTAGATAGATATGGTGAAGATGTAACTGCTCATTCATTTGTTACTAATCCTGCAATTGGAAGAGAAGAGCAAATTAAAGAGTTGATTTTAATTCTTTTAACGCCTGAAAAATCAGCAATTTTAATTGGTAAGCCTGGTGTTGGAAAAACTGCTATTGTAGAAGGTCTTGCTTATAGAATTCAACATAATGATGTTCCTGATTCTTTAAAGGGATATACGATTATTAATATTAAAACTGCTTCACTACTTGGGACTATGCCTAGTGGTGAGAGTAAAGTTCAAAAGATGATTGATGAACTTAAAGAACGTGAGAAAGTTATTTTATTTATTGATGAAATTCATATGTTAATTGGAACGACGGATTCTTCTTCTTTAGATTTTGCTAATATATTTAAAGAGGGATTAGGAAGAGGTAGTATTAAAGTAGTAGGAGCTACTACTACTGAGGAGTACGAACGATATATTTTAAGAGATAAGGCATTTACTAGACGTTTTCAAAAAGTTGAGGTTTCTGAACCTACTAGGGAAGAGACTATTAAGATCATGATGGGTACCTTGCCAAAGTTTGAAAAACAAACAAATCGAAAAATGAAGTATACTCCTTTTATTAAAGAGAGAATTATGGAATTTTTAGTGGATATTACTAGTGAATATAAAAGGATTTTTGCTCTTGGTTCTAGATATCCAGATGTCTGTTTGACTCTTTTAAAACAAGCTTTTTCTTATACTGCCTACGATGATAGAGAATATATGGATATTTTTGATATAAGAAAAGCTATTGAAAATAGTAAGAATATTTATCCAGATGTGATAAAAAAAGAGTTGCCAAGGTTTGATAAAGAGTTCCATGATATTATGTTGGAAGAACGTGGTGAAAAGCCGATTGAGGAATGGAGAAGGGAAGTTGGACCTACAAGACACGAACAAGAGGCAAAGAATCGTGTTGTTTCTGAATTCTTAGATGATAAAGAGAATTTATCTCGTGAGGATGAACCGTTAAGTAAATTAAATTCTATCCCTAGTATGGTAAGTAAGGAAAATTTAAAAAATACTAAACCTGTTAAGTCTATTCTTAGTGAGAAGACTCTAAATCGCTTTGCTAAGATAGGACCTACTGCTATATCAAGAGGATTTAAAGAGAAATTTAATCAAAAAAGTGATTCAAAAAATATAGATGATTTGCTTTTATCTAGTAAAATAGCTGTGATTAGTGATAAGAATGATTCAAATTCTATTCCTTTTCAGTATACAGTTACTGATGAATTAAAACCTGGTGGAACGACGAGTTTACTTCTTGGGAGTCCTATTGCTAGTACTTTAGATGATGAAATAGATCATAAAGAAGATAAAATGATGACTTATAAATCGGATAATGCAACAGAAAAGGAACTCGATCCTAATAGTCATTCTTTAATTTTAGGTAATTTGGGTAATGATTATTCTAAGAAAAATAAATTTTTTGATGATACTGGTTATGGGCAAGGAGTTGATGAGAATTTGAAATTTTTTGAAAAAACGAATTCTTCTGATTTAGAAGAGTCTTCTGTTGATCATTCTAGTATAGATTCAGCTTCGACAACAGATGGAACTAGGACGGATCCTAGAGGAGATTTTTTATTTGGAGCTCCTATGTATGATACTAAAAAAGATTCCGATTCGAAAAGTGAAAAAACTACTGATATTTTTGGACAGATCCTTACTTCTGATAATATGATGATTAGAGGTGGTAAAATTGTCGATGATGCCTATTTTCTTAAAAAGCCTGAAAAGACTGCTGATAATGTTGAGGGTAGTGACAATAAACAAAAGGTTCAAGTCGATGATTTTTTAGCAGCCAATCATCATAGTATTGGTAATGAAAGTAATTTTCATAGTGCTAATAATGATTATCAAGATGAAAGTGTTTCTAATCATGTGAATTCATTCCCTAATAGAAAATGGAAGTTTCTTCAAGATTTTGAAGATGATTCTGTTTCTAGTAAGCCACAAAAGTTTAATGAATTAAAAATTCCTAGTAACGTGAATAGTGATGAAAAAAAAGATGAAAATCAATTCTCTATTGCAGATAATATGAAAAAATCTTCGGATTTTATTAATTTTTCTGATTTGAATTCTGGTAAGATTTCTTCAGTTGATGTGGATAAATTTATTAGTTTATCTAATTCAAAAGTTGAGGATAAAGACGTTTCTTCTTTTAATGGTAATACTGTTTACTCTACTACAGAAGAGCATGTCCCTTTGAATAATCAAGTTGTTAATAGTTCTCTTCCGGATTTAAAATTAGAAGAAAAAGACGATAGTGAAGATAATTTTTTTGATGATTTTTTTGATGATTAGTGTTGAATTTGAAAATAAAAATGAATAGAGTATTATTTTAATATTGAGAGAAGAGGTTTCTTTTCTTTTTTTATATAAAAAAGTACCATTAGTAGGTACTATATTGGAAATTAGATATTTTTCATATTTTTGTAGTATTCGTATAGTTCTTTAAATCTATTAAAGTGAACTATTTCTCTTTGGCGTAACCATAGAAGTGGTCCTATGACATCTGGGTCATTTGTCATATCTATTAGATTTTCATAAACGGCTCTTGCTTTTTGCTCTGCTGCCATGTCTTCATATAAATCAGCTAAAGGATCTCCGGTTGCAGCAAAATATGCTACTGTAAAGGGAACTCCGTTGGAGTCAGTTGGGTAAAGTGATTGACCATGTTCTGCGTAATTAGTTCCAAGACCTGCTGCTTCTAGTTCTTCAATTGTGGCATCTTTTGTTAGTTGATATATCATTGTGGAAATCATTTCGATATGAGCAAGCTCTTCGGTGCCTATATCTGTTAGTAGAGCTTTTCCTCTTTCATCAGGCATTGTATATCTTTGATTTAAATATCGTAATGCTGCTGCCATTTCTCCGTTTGCACCACCATATTGTGTGACTAAGTATTTTGCCATTCTTAAGTCTTTTTGTTTAATATCTACTGGATATTGCAGTTTTTTTTGATATTGCCACATATTACATACTCCTCCTATCCCAAGGCCAAGCTTTTTCTACCCATCCAAATGGTACTGTGTTTAGTGTCGGGCTGTTTATTGTTATTGCTCCGTATTTATTTTCATAATCAGATAATAATCTGTTATAGGTATTTCTAAACATTGCAAATTGGTTCATCATGTTAGTATCATTTGGAAAGTTATCTAGATATAAGTTTAATTCGTGCATAGCAAATTGTATTTGATTTAGATTAAGAAGTGCTTCTTCTTGTTCACTTCTTGGAGTTAATGGTGCTGGCTGATAATTTTTGTATTGCTGATATAAATTTCTGAATAGATTTCCTTTTATAAAACCTTCATATGGACCATATAATATACTAGTGGACATATTGTTATTATTATTGTTCGTATTTTGTGCTGTTGTACCTAAAAAAGTTTCATTAAAAACATCAAAATAATTATAATTATTCATTAAATCCTCCTCAATGTAATTTATGTTTTTTTGTTTTTAGTGAATGGGTTAGTGTCCATCTAAAAAAGTACTTGAAATTTTTTCTTTTTGTTGATAAAATAAAGTAGTATTTTGATATGGCGGAATTGGTGAAGTGGTTAACACGCCGGATTGTGGCTCCGGTATGCATGGGTTCGATCCCCATATTTCGCCCCATTGTGAAATCTGCTCGAACTTTTCGAGTTATGATAAATGACTAATTCAGAAATGGATTAGTTTTTTTGTGTTAGAAAACTATCCTAACTTAAAAAGAAAGGATGGAAACAATGGTAAATATTATTAAAGAAGAACTTTCATTAGAAGAATCACTAAAAAAGAAAATTGAGTTTATATG